>CBDUKG010000053.1:0-16061 GCA_965367745.1 uncultured Flavobacteriaceae bacterium
TGTAAAAAAGGGTGTAGTATCCATATGTAAATTTTCAATTTCGGCTAATTTAACAATTTTTATGAGTTTATTCCTAAAAAATGAATATTTGGTTTCCTATATTTGTAGGATTAAAATTTAACCAAATGAACCGAGCGTGCTAAATAGTTTATCATTTAATAAAATTATAATTAGCGAACAGCATGTGACCATTCAAAAAAATTTATTTACACTCATGAAATATATAAAATTCTATTTTTTATTAGCTTTATTAATAGTTTCTTGTAAAACTGTTCAAGAAACAACAGAAACAGTAATTGTTACAGCACCTAAAGCTGTAGATACTCGTGAAATTCAAGGTGGAATGTGGATTCCTTCATTATTAGAAGGTGTTAATGAAACCGAAATGCAAATGCTTGGTAGTAAATTAACAGCCAAAGATATTTACGATGTAAATAATTCAAGTTTAAAAGATGCCATTGTGCATTTTAACGGTGGTTGTACTTCAGAAATTATTTCACCAAACGGATTATTATTAACCAATCATCACTGTGGGTATGGTGCAATTCAATCACATTCATCAGTTGAACACGATTATTTAAAAGATGGTTTTTGGGCAAAGAGTTACGATGAAGAATTAGCAAACCCGAATATGTCTGTTACTTTTATAAAAAGAATTGATGATGTAACAACACAAGTTTTTGAAGGAGTTACAGATGATATGGATGAAGCTGCTAAAATGAAGTTAATCAATCAAAATATATTAAAAGTTAACAAAGCTGTTCAAAAAGAAGCTTGGCAAGATTCAAATATTAGAGCTTTCTATAAAGGGAATCAATACTTATTATTTGTAACAGAAGAGTTTAAGGATTTGCGTTTAGTTGGTGCACCACCATCATCAATTGGAAAATTTGGAGCAGATACAGATAACTGGATGTGGCCAAGACATACTGGAGATTTTTCATTATTTAGAATTTATGCAGATGCAAATAATAAACCAGCAGCATATTCTGAAGACAATGTGCCTTATACACCAAAACATCATTTACCAATATCTTTAGACGGAGTTGAAGAAGGAGATTTTACATTGGTATTTGGTTTTCCAGGGAGTACAAACGAGTATTTGCCAGCTGTTGCTGTAGATCAAATTGTAAATGTTTTGAACCCTGCTAAAATTGAAATTCGTGAAAATGCATTAAAAATTATAGATTCTTATATGCGTACAGATCCAGCAGTAAAAATTAAATATGCTTCAAAATTTGCTTCAACGGCAAATTATTGGAAAAAATGGATTGGAGAAAATCAAGGGCTTAATAAATCTCAAGCTGTTCAGAAGAAAAAAGAGTTAGAAAATGAGTTTTCAAAAATAGTTGCTACAAAAGATTTAGTTGGTTATTCAACATTATTAGCAGATTTTGAAAAATTATACAAAGAAATAGAAAGTGTTTCTTTAGCACGTGATTATTGGATTGAAGTTGCTTATAGAAATGTAGAATTATTAGGTATTACATTTAGAGCTTTTCAAATTGAACAAGCGTATTTAAGAGGTGGTGAGCAAGGTTTTGAAAATGCTAAAAATGCTATTTTAAATAGGTTAAATGGTACGTATAAAAATTACAGTGCTGAGGTTGATAAACCTGTTTTTGAAAAATTAGTTGCTTTATATGCTGAAAAATCGCCAAAAGCATACAGCCCTTCAAATTTAGAAGGTGTTAATTTTATAGATTTAGCAAACAACATTTACAGTACTTCAAAATTAACAACACTAGAAGGAGCAAAAGAATTATTATCTGGAACACCTGAAGAGGCAATTAAAAAATTAAATGAAGATAGTGCCTATCAGTTTGGGAAAGAATTTCACACAACTTTTTATGATAAAATTGAACCTAAATTTCAAGAGTTGAATCAACAATTGGTGGCGGTTCAAAAACAATATATGAAAGGTTTGATGGATGTTTTTCCAAATAAACGCTTCTTCCCAGATGCAAACAGCACACTGCGTGTAACTTATGGCCAAGTAAGTGGTTACGAGCCTAGAGATGGTGTTTATTACAACACAACAACGTATTTAGAAGGTGTTATGGAAAAATTTGTTCCGAATGACTATGAATTTGATGTGCCTCAAAAACTTCAAGATTTATACGATGCTAAAGATTTCGGAGATTATTCTGAAAATGGTAAAATGCCAGTAAATTTTATTGGAACAAATCATACAACGGGAGGTAATTCTGGTAGTCCGGCAATTGATGCACATGGAAACTTAATCGGTTTAAATTTCGATAGAGTTTGGGAAGGAACTATGAGTGACTATAATTACGATGCAGATATTTGTAGAAATATTATGGTAGATATTCGCTACGTATTATTTATTGTTGATAAATATGCAGGTGCAAAAAACTTAATTGATGAAATGACTTTAATACATCCAAAAAAGAAATAATAATTTAAATATAAAAACAGCGAACCAATGAAATATATTAAACTCTATTTAATAGTAGCACTATTAACAATTTCTTGTAAAACAGTACAGGAAACAACAAAAGAAACAACAAAAGTTGTTGAGCAAATTGCAACACCGGTAGTTCAGGATACCCGAGATATTCAAGGTGGAATGTGGATTCCTTCATTATTAGAAGGAATGAATGCAGATGAAATGTCGCAATTAGGAATGAAAATGTCTGTAAAAGATATTTACGATGTAAATAATTCAAGTTTAAAAGATGCGATAGCTCATTTTGGAGGAGGTTGTACATCAGAAATTATTTCCCCAAACGGATTATTATTAACAAATCATCACTGTGGTTATGGAGTAATTCAATCGCATTCTTCCGTTGAAAATGATTATTTAGAAGATGGTTTTTGGGCAATGAATTATACTGAAGAGTTGCCGAATGAAAGTTTAACAGCCACTTTTATTAAAAGAATTGATGATGTAACAACAGAAGTTTTTGAAGGAGTTACAGATGAAATGGATGAAACTTCAAAAATGAAGCTAATCAATCAAAATATTTTAAAAGTAAACAAAGCTGCTCAGAAAGAGGATTGGCAAGATTCTTATGTTAGATCTTTTTTTAAAGGGAATCAATACTTATTATTTGTAACAGAAGTATTTAAAGATGTTCGTTTAGTTGGTGCGCCACCAACTGCAATTGGAAAATTTGGAGCAGATACAGATAACTGGATGTGGCCACGCCATACTGGAGATTTTTCTTTATTTAGAGTATATGCCGATGCTAATAATAGACCAGCTGCATATTCAAAAGATAATAAACCTTACAATCCAAATCATTATTTACCAATTTCTTTAGATGGTGTTGAAGAAAATGATTTTACCTTAGTTTTTGGTTTTCCAGGAAGAACAAACGAATATTTACCTGCAGTTGGTGTAGATCAAATTGTAAACGTATTAAATCCTGCTAAAATTGAAATAAGAGAAAATGCGTTAAAAATTGTTGATTCTTATATGAGAAAAGATGATGCAATAAAAATAAAGTATGCCTCTAAATTTGCATCAATTGCTAACTATTGGAAAAAATGGATTGGTGAAAGTCAAGGAATTAAGCAAACAAATGCTATAGCTAAAAAGCAAGAATTAGAAAAAGAGTTTTCAAAAATAGTTGAAGCAAGAGATTTAGTAGGTTACAAAACTTTATTATCTGACTTTGAAAAATTATATACAGAAATTGAAAGTGTTTCGTTGGCACGTGATTATTGGATTGAAATTGCTTATAGAAATGTTGAATTATTAGGTACTACTTTTAATGCATATCAATTAGAACAAATATTTTTAAGAGGAGGAGAAGCTGCTTTTGAAAATAGGAGAGATGCTGTTTTAAATAGTTTAGAAGGTAAATTTAAAAACTATAGTGCTGAGGTTGATAAACCAGTATTTGAAAAGTTAGTAAAATTGTATGCAGATAAATCGCCAAAAGAATTTTTACCATCAAATATGGTGGATGTAAACTTTACAGAATTAGCGAATCAAATATATGCTACTTCTAAATTAACTTCCTTAGAAGGCGCCACAGAGTTGTTAACGGGTTCTGCAGAAGAAGTTATTAAAAGATTAAATGAAGATAAAGCATACCAATTTGGTAAAGAGCTTCATACTGTTTTTTATACTAAAATAGAACCAAAGTTTCAAGAATTGAATTTACAAATAGTAGCTGTTCAGAAACAATATATGAAAGCATTAATGGATGTATTTCCAAACGAACGTTTTTATCCAGACGCAAATAGTACTTTAAGAGTAAATTATGGATTGGTTCAAGGTTACGAGCCTAAAGATGGGGTTTACTATACTACACAAACTTTCTTAAAAGGTGTAATGGAAAAATATGTACCAGGTGATTACGAGTTTGATGTTCCTCAAAAATTACAAGATTTGTATCACTCTAAAGATTATGGTCAGTATGGAGAAAATGGTAAAATGCCAGTAAATATTTTATCAACAAACCATATGACTGGAGGTAACTCTGGAAGTCCAGTTGTTGATGCTAATGGAAACCTAATCGGTTTAGCATTTGATACTACTTGGGAAGGTACTATGAGTGATCTTTATTTTGATGCTGATATTGTTAGAAGTATTATGGTAGATATTCGTTATGTATTATTTATTATTGATAAATATGCAGGTGCGAAAAATCTAATTGAAGAAATGACAATTGTACATCCAAAAAAATAACAATTTGAATAACAATAAAAAAGGCTGTTTAAAATTTTAAACAGCCTTTTTTTATAGATAAAAACTAAATAATCAATTATAATTTAGCCCCTTTTACGGTTTTAATAATTATTGAAGCAACTTTATAAGGATCAGCATTTGAAGCAGGTCTTCTATCTTCTAACCAGCCTTTCCATCCTTTTTCAACAGTAATAATAGGTATACGAATAGATGCACCTCTATCAGAAACTCCATAAGAGAAATCTGTAACGTGAGCAGTTTCGTGTAATCCAGTTAAACGTTCATCATTATATGCTCCATAAACACCAATATGTTCATCAGTTACAGGTCTAAATGCTTCACAAATTTTTTCATAGGTTTTTTGAGAACCACAAGTTCTTAAAATAGTATTAGAAAAGTTTGCATGCATTCCAGAACCATTCCAGTCTCCTTTTACAGGTTTTGGGTGTAATTCAATATAATAATTATATTTTTCAGACAATCTGTTTAATAAGTAACGTGCTATCCAAATTTCGTCACCTGCAGTTTTGGCACTTTGTGCAAAGCATTGGAATTCCCATTGTCCTGGGGCAACTTCTTGGTTAATACCTTCAAAGTTTAAACCAGCATCTATACATTGATCTGCATGTTCTTCAACAAAATCTCTACCCCAAGTATATCTACCACCAACTGAACAGTAGTATTTACCTTGTGGTCCAGGGAAACCACCACGTGGAAATCCTAAAGGTAAGTCAGTTTTTGAGTCCATTAAAAAGTATTCTTGCTCAAAACCAAACCAGAAATCATTATCATCATCGTCAATTGTTGCACGGTGATTTGAAACGTGAGGAGTTTTGTCTGCATTTAAAACTTCACACATTACTAAGTATCCATTGCGTCTTGCAGGATCTGGGTAAATAGCAACTGGTTTTAATAAACAGTCAGAAGAACCACCTTCGGCTTGTTCTGTAGATGATCCATCAAAAGACCAAATATCACAATCTTCTAATTTTCCACTAAAATCATTTTCTACTTTCGTTTTACTTCGTAATTCTTGAGTTGGTTGATGACCATCTAACCAAATGTACTCTAATTTTGTTTTGCTCATATAAGTTAAATTATAGTTTTAAAAATCAAATAATTTCTTGCAAACTTATATATTTATACATTATGATAAAAATATTAGGGGTAAAAAATTATTAAAATAGTTTATTTTTATAGATACCCTATTTTTTTTAGGGGTAAATTTATTTTTATTAAAAATATTATTAAATATTCTTATATTCGTATAAAATTTAAATTATAGAAAATGTCAACATTAAGATTTAAAGCGGTTCAACTTGCGCAAAGTAGAAAACCTGTTGAAGTTATAGAAGATAAAAGACGCTCAGAAATATTTGGCGCAAATGTTTTTAATGAGTATTCAATGCGTCAATATTTAACAAGCGATGCTTTTAAAGGTGTAATGAATGCTATTCAACATGGAAAAAAAATTGATCGAAAAATTGCGAATCAAGTGGCTTCTTCTATGAAAGATTGGGCTTTATCAAAAGGGGTGACACATTATACGCATTGGTTTCAACCTTTAACAGGAGCAACAGCAGAAAAACATGATGCTTTTTTTGAAACAATTGGTAATGGAATGGCCATTGAAAAATTTGGAGGAAATCAATTAGTGCAGCAAGAACCAGATGCTTCAAGTTTTCCAAATGGTGGAATTAGAAATACTTTTGAAGCAAGAGGATATACAGCCTGGGATCCTACATCACCAGCATTTATATATGGTACTACTTTATGTATTCCAACAATTTTTATTTCATATACAGGTGAAGCGTTAGATTATAAAACACCTTTATTAAGAGCCTTACAGGCTGTTGATACTGCTGCAACTGCTGTTTGTAAATATTTTGATAAGAATGTTAAAAAGGTAACATCTTCATTAGGTTGGGAGCAAGAGTATTTTTTAATAGATAAAGCATTGGCGGGTAGCAGGCCAGATATTACATTAACTGGAAGAACATTACTAGGACATTCTCCAGCGAAAGGTCAACAATTAGATGATCATTATTTTGGGTCTATTCCTAGTAGAGCTTTAAATTATATTCGCGATTTAGAAACAGAATGCATGTATTTAGGTATTCCTGTTAAAACACGTCATAATGAGGTTGCTCCAAATCAATTTGAATTAGCTCCAATTTACGAAGAAGCCAATTTAGCGGTAGACCACAATTCATTATTAATGGATATAATGGGACGCGTTGCAAATAGGCACGATTTTAAAGTGCTGTTGCACGAAAAGCCATTTGCAGGAGTAAATGGCTCTGGAAAACATAATAATTGGTCTTTATCTAATAACGCAGGTGTTAATTTACTCTCACCAGGTCAAACACCTATGAGTAATCTTCAGTTTTTAACTTTTTTTATAAATACCATAAAAGCTGTTCATAATAATGAAGAATTGCTAAGGGCATCAATTGCATCTGCTAGCAACGACCATAGACTTGGAGCCAATGAAGCACCACCAGCAATTATGTCAATTTTTATTGGGCAACAACTAACAAAAGTTTTAGAAGAGTTAGAAGGTGTTACTAAAGGAAAGTTATCTCCTGAAGAAAAAACTGATCTAAAACTAAATGTTATTGGTAAAATTCCTGATGTTTTGTTAGATAATACAGATAGAAACAGAACTTCTCCATTTGCATTTACAGGTAATAAGTTTGAATTTAGAGCTGTAGGCTCTACAGCAAACTCTGCAAATCCTATGACTGTTTTAAATACAATTGTAGCAAAACAACTAAAAGATTTTAAAATTGAAGTAGATAAACTAATTGACGATAAAGGTTTAAAAAAAGACGAAGCTATTTTTAATGTATTAAGAGAATATATAAAATCTTTAAAAAACATTTTATTTGAAGGAAATGGTTATGGAGCCGCTTGGGAAAAAGAAGCTAAAAAAAGAGGGTTAAGTAATAATAAAACAACACCTGAAGCTTTAAAAGCAAAAATTACAAAAAAAACAATTGATTTGTTTGAAGAAATGAATGTAATGAGCAAAGTAGAAATTGAGGCTCGTTACGAAATTGAAATAGAAGATTATACACTGCGTATTCAAATTGAATCTCGTGTAATTGGAGATATTGCAGGAAATCATATTATTCCAACAGCGGTTCGTTACCAAAATATGCTAATTAAAAACGTTTCTGGATTAAAAGAAATATTTGGTAACGATTTTGAGAAGTATGCATCAGAACAAGTAATACTGATAAAAAAAATATCATCCCACATAGAAAAAATTCATGCTAAAGTTGATGCTATGATTGCGGCACGTAAAAAAGCAAATGTAATAACAGATCCAGTTAAAAAAGCACACGAGTATTGTAATAAAGTAAAACCATTTTTTGAAGAAATTAGATACCATTGCGATAAGTTAGAATTAATGGTAGATGATGAAATTTGGCCATTAACTAAGTATAGAGAACTTATGTTTATTAGATAAGGTATAAAAAAAATAAAAAGCTTTCTTAATTGTTTTAAAATAGCTATTCTAAATTTGAATTTTACTATAGAAGGTTTAGATTAACTGAAACTTTACTTTTTAGGTAGCTTATTGTTTTATGCTTCTTTATGTAAAAAAGAAAAATTACTTTTGCAAAACAATTTAACAAAGCAACAATGAGTTCAGAAGTTAGTAAAAGATACAGTCAAAGAGGAGTTTCAGCATCAAAAGAAGATGTTCATAATGCTATAAAAAACGTAGATAAAGGATTATTTCCAAAAGCTTTCTGTAAAATTGTGCCAGATTATTTAACTAGTGATAATGACTATTGTTTAATTATGCATGCAGACGGAGCTGGAACAAAATCATCTTTAGCCTATATGTATTGGAAAGAAACAGGAGATATTTCTGTTTGGAAAGGCATTGCACAAGATGCACTAATTATGAATATCGACGATTTGTTATGTGTAGGAGCAGTAGACAATATTATGTTATCTTCAACCATTGGAAGAAATAAAAACCTAATTCCAGGCGAAGTTATTTCTCAAATTATTAATGGTACCGAAGAATTATTAAAAGACCTAAAAAGTTTTGGTGTTGAAATTCACTCTACTGGAGGAGAAACTGCTGATGTTGGAGATTTAGTGCGTACAATAATTGTAGACTCAACTGTAACCGCTAGAATGAAAAGAGCTGATGTTATAGATAATGCTAATATAAAACCAGGCGATGTAATTGTTGGTTTAGAATCTTTTGGGCAAGCAACTTATGAAAACGAGTATAATGGAGGAATGGGGTCGAATGGATTAACTTCTGCACGTCACGATGTTTTTAGTAAATATTTAGCTGAAAAATATCCAGAAAGTTTTGATGCTGCTGTGCCAAGTGATTTAGTGTATTCAGGAGCTATGAAATTAACAGACAAAGTTGAAAATTCTCCTATTAATGCAGGTAAATTGGTACTTTCTCCAACTAGAACATATGCGCCAATTATCAAAAAAATATTAGAAAAATATACTTCAACAGATATTCATGGAATGGTGCATTGCAGTGGAGGAGCTCAAACCAAAATACTTCATTTTATAGATAATTTACATATTGTTAAAGATAATATGTTTAATGTACCACCCCTTTTTAAATTAATTCAAGAGCAAAGTAATACGGATTGGAAAGAAATGTATCAAGTATTTAATTGCGGACACAGAATGGAGTTATATGTGCCACAAGAAATTGCTGATGATTTGATTGAAATCTCCAAAGGTTATAATGTTGATGCTAAAATTATTGGTAAAGTTGAAGCTTCTGAAACAAAAAAATTGACAATAAAAAGTGAGTTTGGTATTTTTCAATATTAAATTACTTAAAAGATTGAGTATATTAAAATAAAGAATTGAATGTGTTTATGAAAGTAAGCATAATTTATTTTCAAATAAATTCTCAAGAAATTATTGTAAATTTGCAATCCAATTATGAAATAAATGTTAGATAAGTTACAAATAGTAAAACAACGTTTTGATGAGGTTTCTGATTTAATTATCCAACCAGATATTATTACAGACCAAAAACGCTATATCCAAATTAATAAAGAATATAAGGATTTAAGTGCAGTAATGAAAATTGCTGAAGAATATAAGGGGTTGTTAGATAATATTGAAGAAGCTAAAGAAATTATAGCTGACGGTTCCGATGCTGAAATGACAGAAATGGCAAAAATGGAATTGGATGAAGCGACAGCACAATTACCAAAACTGGAAGACGATATTAAGTTTATGTTAATTCCAAAAGATCCAGATGATGCTAAAAATGTAATTGTCGAAATTAGGGCAGGAACAGGTGGAGATGAAGCGAGTATTTTTGCCGGTGATTTGTACAGAATGTACACAAAGTATTGTTCAGATAAGGGATGGAAAACAGAAATTGAAGATATTAGTGAAGGAACTTCTGGAGGTTTTAAAGAAATTATTTTTAGTGTTTCAGGTGAAGATGTATACGGCGATATGAAATTTGAATCTGGAGTACATCGTGTACAACGTGTTCCACAAACGGAAACTCAAGGGCGTGTGCATACTTCTGCAGCAACAGTGATGGTATTACCAGAAGCTGAAGAATTTGATGTAGAATTAAAACCTAGCGATATTCGTACAGATTTCTTTTGTTCGTCAGGACCTGGGGGACAATCTGTAAATACTACTTATTCGGCAGTGCGTTTAACACACGTTCCAACTGGATTGGTTGCACAATGTCAAGATCAAAAATCGCAACATAAAAACAAGGAGAAAGCAATGAAAGTATTACGTTCTCGTTTATATGAGCAAGAATTAGAGAAAAAATTAGCTGCAGATTCAGCGAAAAGAAATTCATTAGTTGCGAGTGGAGATCGTTCTGCAAAAATTAGAACTTATAATTACCCACAAGGACGTGTTACTGAACATAGAATTGGATTAACGTTATATGATTTATCGAATGTAATTAATGGAGATATTCATAAAATTGTTGATGAATTAAAATTAGCTGAAAACACAGAAAAATTAAAAGAACTAGGAGAGGTACTTTAATTTTTTAGTTAAAATATTTTGAAAAGCAAGAATGTAAATTCTTGCTTTTTTTGTTTTAAAATCAAAAATTTCATAAGTAATAAGTTAATCAAACCATGTATATTTGCCACTTTCAAAAAATATAACACACACACATGATAACAGTTAATGATGTTTCAGTTCAATTTAGTGGTACTACCTTATTTAGTAATGTCTCATTTGCAATAAACGAAAATGATAAAATTGCATTAATGGGTAAAAATGGTGCAGGAAAATCAACATTGTTAAAAATTGTGGCGGGAGCTACTAAACCAACTTCTGGAAGTATAACAGCACCAAAAGAAGCGGTTATAGCCTATTTACCGCAACATTTATTAGCATCGGACAATGCAACTGTTTTTGAGGAAACTTCAAAGGCATTCGCAGAAATTACTAAAATTAAAGTTGAAATAGACGCTATTAATGAAGAGTTAACAGTTCGAACTGATTATGAAAGTGATGCTTATATGAATTTAATTGAACGTGTATCAGAATTAAGTGAAAAGTATTATGCTGTTGAAGAAATAAATTATGAAGCTGAGGTTGAAAAGGTTTTAAAAGGTTTGGGTTTTGAACGTAATGATTTTAATCGACCTACATCAGAGTTTTCTGGAGGATGGAGAATGCGGATCGAGTTAGCTAAAATCTTATTACAAAAACCTGATTTAATTTTATTAGATGAACCAACAAACCATATAGATATTGAAAGCGTGCAATGGTTAGAAGATTTTTTAATTAATTCAGCCAAAGCAGTAATTGTAATTTCACACGATAGAGCTTTTGTAGATAATATTACCAATAGAACTATTGAAGTTACAATGGGAAGAATTTACGATTATAAAGCAAATTATTCTCATTATTTAGAATTGAGAAAAGATAGAAGAGTACATCAGCAAAAAGCTTATGATGAACAGCAAAAGATGATAGCTGATAATATGGACTTTATTGAGCGTTTTAAAGGAACATATTCCAAAACAAATCAAGTGCAATCTCGAGTTAGAATGTTAGAGAAATTACAATTGGTTGAAGTTGATGAGGTAGATACATCTGCTTTGCGTTTAAAATTTCCTCCTTCACCAAGAAGTGGGCAATATCCGATTGTAGTGAATGGTTTATCAAAAAGTTATGGTGAACACATTGTTTTTAAAAATGCTAATTTAGTTATTGAACGTGGTCAAAAAGTTGCTTTTGTTGGAAAAAATGGAGAAGGGAAATCAACCATGATAAAAGCCATTATGAATGAAATTGATTTTGATGGAAAGTTAGAAGTTGGTCATAATGTTAAAATAGGATATTTTGCACAAAATCAAGCATCATTATTAGATGAAGAGTTAACGGTTTTTGAAACTATAGATCATATTGCAGTAGGTGATATCAGAACACAAATAAAGAATTTATTAGGTGCTTTTATGTTTTCTGGAGATGACACAACTAAAAAAGTAAAAATACTTTCTGGTGGAGAAAAAACACGTTTAGCCCTGGTAAAACTCTTGTTAGAACCCGTAAATGTTTTAATTTTAGATGAACCAACAAATCATTTGGATATGAGAACTAAAGATATTATTAAAAGTGCTTTAAAAGATTTTGACGGTACATTAATATTGGTTTCTCATGATCGTGATTTTTTAGATGGTTTAGCCGAAAAGGTTTTTGAGTTTGGTCACAAACGAGTAAAAGAACATTTTGAAACCATTACCGGTTTTATGGCATTAAAGAAAATGGAAAGCTTAAGAGAAATTGAAAAGTAATTAAACAGAAACTGATATAACATAAAAAACCCAATCGAAAGATTGGGTTTTTATATATAAGCAAGAAATTAAAAATCTATTTTACTTGATCTACAACTGCCTTAAAAGCTTCTGGGTTGTTCATCGCTAAATCTGCAAGTACCTTACGGTTCAATTCAATATTATTAGCTTTTACTTTTCCCATAAACTGAGAGTAAGACATTCCATACTGACGAGCTCCAGCGTTAATACGTTGAATCCATAAAGCACGGAAAGTTCTCTTTTTGTTTTTACGGTCTCTGTAAGAATATAACATTCCTTTTTCAACCGCATTTTTTGCTACTGTATAAACGTTTTTTCTACGTCCAAAGTAACCTTTTGCTTGCTTCAATATCTTTTTTCTTCGAGCTCTTGAAGCAACTGAATTTACTGATCTTGGCATAATTTCAATTTGTTTTTTGTAGTAGGCGATAAAAATTAATTTATACTTGTTTTGCGCTACTCCAAGGTTAATAATTAAATTCCCTGTAACTTTATTATTTTAAAGTTAACTGTTGTAAAATGTTAGCTGTATCCGATTTATGTACTAAACCATCATGAGTTAACTTTAATTTACGTTTTTTGCTTTTTTTAGTCAAAATATGACTTTTAAAAGCGTGTTTTCTTTTAATTTTTCCAGAACCAGTAAGCTTAAAACGCTTCTTAGCACTAGATTTTGTTTTCATTTTAGGCATCTTTCTTCTACTTTTTTATCTTGCTTAATATTTTTTCTTCTGAAAAAACTATATTATTAATAGTTGATTTTTGAAGTGTATTATTTCTTTTTTGGAGCAATGTACATTATCATACGTTTACCTTCTAATTTAGGCATTTGCTCTACTTTTCCATATTCTTCTAGTTCTGTTGCCAGTCTTAAAAGTAATATATGACCTTGATCTTTATAAATTATAGATCTTCCTTTAAAAAACACAAATGTTTTTAATTTTGCACCATCTTGTAAAAATTTAATGGCATGTTTCTTTTTAAATTCAAAATCATGCTCATCTGTATTAGGTCCAAATCTAATTTCTTTTACAACTACTTTAGTAGCTTTCGACTTTTGTGCTTTTTCTCGTTTCTTTTGTTCGTATAGAAATTTCTTATAATCTATAATTTTACATACGGGAGGCACAGCTTTAGGCGATATTTCTACCAAGTCTAACTCTAGCTCTCTTGCTAACGCTTTTGCTTTTGAAATTGGATATACACCAATCTCAACGTTATCACCTACTAAACGTACTTCGTCAACATACGTGATTTTCTCATTAATCCTATGTTGATCTTCCTTAATTATTCTCCAAGGTTTTCTTCCCCCTGATCTTCTTTTAATTGCTATAACTGTAAAATTTAAATTAAACTAAAATTGTTCTAATGTACTATTAATTTCTTTTTTTATAAACGAAATAAATTCGCTATTTGATAATGTTCCAATATCTCCTTCTCCTTGTTTTCGTACAGAAACCGTGCCATCATTCTCTTCCTGCTCACCTACAATAATCATAAATGGAATTTTATTTAATTCGGCATCTCTAATTTTTCTTCCGGTCTTTTCGTTTCTATCATCTATAAGTGCGCGAATTTCGGAATTTTCTAGCAAACTTAAAACTTTTTCAGCATATTTTTGATATTTCTCACTGATTGGTAGTATAATAACCTGCTCAGGTGTTAACCAAAGTGGGAATTTACCAGCAGTATGCTCTAATAAAACCGCTATAAAACGTTCCATAGATCCAAATGGAGCTCTATGAATCATTACTGGTCGATGTAATTTATTGTCTGAGCCTTTATAATTTAAATCAAAACGTTCAGGTAAATTATAATCAACTTGTATAGTTCCTAACTGCCAACTTCTTCCTAAAGCATCCTTTACCATAAAGTCTAACTTAGGACCATAAAATGCAGCTTCTCCATATTCTATAACATAATCCAGACCTTTTTCTTTAGTTGCACTTATAATTGCATTTTCTGCTTTTTCCCAATTTTCATCACTACCTATGTATTTTTCTTTATTTTCTTTGTCTCTTAATGAAACTTGAACAGTAAAGTTTTCAAAACTTAATGATTTAAATACGTACAATACTAAGTCAATAACATCTTTAAATTCTTTATCTAACTGATCTGGTGTACAGAAAATATGCGCATCGTCTTGCGTAAAGCCTCTCACACGAGTTAAACCGTGTAACTCACCACTTTGCTCATATCTATAAACTGTTCCAAATTCAGCAAAACGTTTTGGTAATTCTTTATATGAATAAGGTTTGACGTTGTAAATTTCACAGTGATGAGGACAATTCATTGGTTTTAATAAGAACTCTTCTCCATCTTTTGGGGTACTTATAGGTTGAAAACTGTCAGCGCCATATTTTTCATAATGACCAGAAGTAACATATAACTCTTTTTGACCAATATGAGGTGTGATTACCATTTCATAACCTGCTTTTTTCTGAGCAGCTTTTAGAAATTGTTCCAATCGATCACGTAATGCAGCTCCTTTTGGCAACCAAAGAGGCAACCCTTGACCTACTTTTGAAGAAAAAGCAAATAATTCTAATTCTTTTCCAAGCTTTCTGTGGTCACGTTGTTTAGCTTCTTCTAATAAATCTAAATACTCCGTAAGCATTTTTTGTTTTGGAAATGAAACACCATATATACGAGTAAGTTGGTTGTTTTTTTCGTCACCTCTCCAATATGCACCTGCGGCACTCATAACTTTAACAGCTTTAATTATTCCTGTATTAGGAATATGTCCACCACGACATAAATCTGTAAAATCTGAATGATCACAAAATGTAATATCTCCATCTGTTAAGTTTTCAATTAACTCAACCTTATATTGATTTCCTTCTTCTTTATATTTAGCTAAAGCATCTGCTTTACTAACTTCACGCATTTTAAATTCATGCTTTCCCCTTGCTAGTTCTAAAAATTTCTTTTCAATAGTTGGAAAATCTTTTTCAGAAACTACATTTTCGCCAAAATCAATATCATAATAAAAACCATTTTCAATTGCAGGACCAATAGTCAACTTAACATTAGGATACAAATGTTGAATAGCCTGAGCCATAACATGGGCAGATGAATGCCAAAATGCTTTTTTACCATCCACATCATTAAATGTATATAGAACTAAAGATCCATTTTCTTTAAGTGGGGTATCTGTTTCAACAGTATTAGTATTGAATTGAGCTGAAATAACATTTCGCGCAAATCCTTCACTTATGTTTTTTGCAACATCCATTGGAGTGCTACCTTTCTTAAAATCCTTTATTGTACCATCAGGCAAAGTTATTTTAATCATATTTTTTTATTGAGATTGCAAAGATATTAGAAAACTCTCAATTGAGCAATACCTTTTCCATCCTTAATAGAAGGTTTTAACATAAATTAAACTTTACTTAATAATTATTAAGAGGAACTATTTTTACATATGTACCATGTATATATTCATTTTTGAATGGTTTTAAAAATTTATTTGGATTCTAATTTACACAAATTCAGCTTACTAAATCGAGATGGTCAAGTTTGTTTTAAAAAACATTAAAAAAAGGTTGCGAGGATTTAAAAAGGTGTTACATTTGCAACCG
>CBDUKG010000054.1:0-16051 GCA_965367745.1 uncultured Flavobacteriaceae bacterium
TATTATGCCAAGTGGTAAAAAAAGAAAAAGAGCTAAAATCTCTACTCATAAACGTAAAAAAAGAGCTAGAGCTAATAGACATAAAAAGAAAAAGTAAGCTAAGCTTACTTTTTCTTTGACTTTAAATAAAGTTCATTGAAATAGATAGTTGCTATATAGCAACTATTGTTGGGTAAAAATTCCTGTAAAACTTAATTATAAATCGTTCAAATTTTTAATTTGAACATAAAAACAATTCAGAGTGAAAACAGAATTAATTATACGATCAAATTCCTCTGATATTGATTTTGCCTTATTAAAAGATGGTAGATTAACTGCCTTAAATAATGAATCTAACGAAAATAAATTTTCTGTTGGAGATGTTTTTTTAGCAAAAATTGGTAAAGTATTGTCTGGTTTAAATGCCTCGTTTGTTAACGTAGGCTACGAAAAAGACGGTTTCTTACATTATCACGATTTAGGTGCACAGTTAAAATCATTAAATAAATTTATAAAAGGTATAAGCACAGGTAAAATTAAAGATTACACTTTAAAAAACTTTCAGCTAGAAAAAGACATTGATAAAAATGGATCTATAGCTGATGTATTAAAAACAGGTCAAAACTTATTAGTTCAAATAGTTAAAGAACCTATATCTACAAAAGGACCCAGAATGAGTTCTGAAATTTCAATAGCAGGTAGGTATTTGGTTTTAGTTCCTTTTTCAGACAGAGTTTCCGTATCACAAAAGATAATGAATCCAGAAGAAAAAGAACGATTAAAAAGACTAATTAAAAGCATTAAACCTAAAGGTTTTGGAGTTATTATTAGAACTGTTGCAGAAGATAAAAAAGTAGCAGATTTAGATAAAGATTTACAAAACTCTTTAGAAAGATGGGTGGTAATGTGTAAAAAAATTAGAAATACTAGAGCACCACAAACACCTATAAAAGTATTAAGTGAGTTAAATAGAGCCTCTTCAATTTTAAGAGATATTTTTAATGATTCTTTTACAAGTATTGTAACAAATGATGAAACAATGTATTTAGAAACTAAAGAATATCTGCAAGAAATTGCACCAGAAAAAGAGTCTATTGTATCCTTATACAATTCGAAACTTCCAATTTTTGAAAAATTTGGCATCGAACGTCAAATTAAAACATCTTTTGGACGTACAGTTTCAATGAGTAAAGGAGCTTATTTAGTAATAGAACACACCGAAGCACTTCATGTAATTGATGTAAATAGTGGTAATAGATCTAATAAAGCAATGTCTCAAGCAGATACTGCATTAGAAGTTAACTTAATTGCTGCTTCTGAAATTGCTAGACAATTACAGTTACGTGATATGGGAGGAATTATTGTTGTAGATTTTATTGACATGCACACAGCTGAACATAGACAAAAACTCTATGATCATTTAAGAAATGAAATGGCATTTGATAGAACAAAACATAAAATATTACCTCCAAGTAAATTTGGTTTAGTTCAAATTACAAGACAAAGAGTACGACCTGAATTAGTAATTAAAACTCAAGAACCTAATCCGAGTGGTTTAGGAGAGGTTGAAGCACCAATTGTTATAATTGACAAAATTGAAGCTGAATTAGAAAAATTAATTACATTAAAAGATCATAAAAAGCTTGTACTTAATGTACACCCTTTTATTGCCGCCTATTTAAAAAAAGGAATTCCATCTATACAACACAGATGGCTTACAAAACACAAAAAGTGGATTAAAATTTTACCAAGAGATGCTTATCAATATTTAAATTTTGAATTTACCAATAACAAGGGTGAATTAATTGAATAATGCATACAATATCTTATAAAAGTCCTGCTTAATTGCAGGGCTTTTTTTAAAACCAATACCCAACATTAAAATACCAATAATTATCAGAATGGTCTGGAGACCAGGTATGATTTATTTCTATTGGTCCTAAAAAAGTATCTATTCCATAACCTACCATATAACCAGATTTGGTGTTTTCAAAAATCCTTCCTTCATTAAATAAATCGCTCTCTACTCTTGCATAATTAGCTGTTGCAGAAAAATAGTTTTTAGGCAAAAACTCATATCTTAAGGTTAAACCCGATTTTAAAAAAGCATTTGCCGTTAATTCTGCTAAATCATATCCGTAAAATGGTATAAATGAATTTATAAAATTTTCTCCATAGCCTCCTACATTGTAATTCAAGGCTCTATTATTATTTTCACCAATAGTAATTCCCGCTTCTGAAATAAAATGAGTTGTTAATTTATTAAAAAAAGTATGTGCAAAACCTACCTTACCTTTTAATTGAGAGAATGAATTAAAGTTATTATTGTAATCGCTAGAACTTAAAAACCATCTAAAATCTACATCTAAAAATACTCCATACTTTTGAAAGTATTTTTTATCATAAGTGTCAATTTTTAAATATGCAATAAGATTTAAATAATGTGAATTATCAAAATACAATCTCTTTTGTCTATTCGCAGAAATTGTAGATTCCAGTGATGATATAGTTTCTGTAAATACTTTTAAATGTTTATGTTCACCTCCAACTCCAAGCGCAAATTTTCTATTAAATACCGTTTGAAAATACAGTTGGTTTGTAAAATCCTCATATACTAAATTTATTTCATTAACATTAGAATCCTCAATATTTGAATTAGTTTGCTCAAAATTTAAATTTGCATTAAAACTATTGTATCTTGATTTTACACCAAAACTGGTATAAAATCCATTATCAATAAAATAGTCGAAATTATATCGAATATTATCGCCTAAAATTATATCTGCAGAAATTATGTCGTTTTTATTAAAAAGGTGTTTTGCGGTTGAGTTGATAATTATACCTGTTTTGTATAAATCATCAAAATGTACTCCAAGTTGCAAATAATTAGAAATTCTATGTTCTTTAACTTTTAAGCTTAAAATACTACCTTCTTCATTTTCAATGTCATCTAAAATTTTATATTGTATATTTTCAAAATTACCTGTAGCATATAGATTATTTATACTTTGAATTAATTTATTATAATCTGTTTTATCTTGCTTTTTTAGATTTAATTTACCAAGAATATATGCTCTCGTATAATTTAAATTTCCCTGAATCCTTATATCACTAATATCGTATTGTAATTGTTTTGTGTCAATTTTAGAAGTTTCTTTGGTGGTTTGTTGTTTTGCAATGGTCCTAAGATTGTCCATTTGTTCTCTAGCAGCTATATCACCTGCTTTCATTATTTCCTTTTTCTTATCAAAAGAAATAACATTATAGCTGGTCACATCTGGTTTTATAAGAACATCAACCTTTCCATATTTATAATCCAATGTTTTATACATCTGAAAACCAACTATTTGGTTTATTATTGCTACAGCCGAATTTAAATTGTCTTTTTTATCCAACCCACTTTGAATATCTACTCCAATTATAACATCAGCACCCATACTTATAACTTCATCTACAGGAAAATTATTTACTATCCCACCATCAGTAAGTATTTTTCCTTCAATTTCTACAGGAGCTAATAATGTTGGAAACGACCCACTTGCTTTCACTGCTTCTGGTAAAAAACCTGAATTTAATACTTCTTGTTTTCCAGTTTCTAAATTTGTTGCAATACAAACAAATGGAATTGGTAGTTTATTAAAATCGGTAATATTGTTAACATGTTGCGTTAATTTAGTAAGTAAATTAAGTACACTTTGTCCTTCAGACAAAGCCCTAGGAATTCCTACCCTTTTATTTTTTACTGGTAATGATAGTGCATATTTTTCTCCAATTTCTTTTTCGTAAAATGGTTTCGATTTTCTTGGCATTTGATCTGTTAAAATAAGATCAAAATCTATCACTTTTAATATTGAATCTAATTGATTTGCAGTATATCCTGAAGCATAAAGCGCACCAATAATTGCGCCCATACTTGTGCCTCCAATATAATCTACACGAACTCCAGCTTCTTCCAAAACCTTTAAAACGGAAACATGCGCCAAGCCTTTTGCACCGCCACCACTTAACACAAGACCTACTTTAAGATCTTGATTAGCGGGTTTTTCTTGGGAAAAACTTACTAAAAATGTAAGAAAAAAAACAAAAATTAAAGTTCTTTTCACGCTGTTTCTAAATTTTTATAATAATTAATTATTTTTATTGCCCTTGCTTTTCCAACTATGTTCTCTAACTCTTCAATTGTAGCCATTCGAACTCTTTTTACAGACTTAAAATGCTTTAATAAAGATACAACAGTTTGTTTTCCAATGCCAGAAATTTGTTCTAATTCATTTTCTAACGCTTTTTTACTTCTTTTATTTCTATGGTGCGTTATTCCAAATCGATGTGCTTCGTTTCGTAATTGTTGTATTATTTTTAGTGTTTCAGATTTCTTATCTAAATATAACGGCACTGGATCTTCTGGATAATAAATTTCTTCGAGTCTTTTCGCAATTCCTATAATTGCAATTTTATTTCTTAATCCTAAAATATCTAGACTTTTTAATGAAGAAGACAATTGCCCTTTTCCGCCATCTATTACAATTAATTGCGGCAAGCTCTGTCCTTCTTCTAATAGGCGTTTATACCTTCTAAAAACCACTTCTTCCATAGAGGCGAAATCATCTGGTCCTTCAACAGTTTTAATATTAAAATTTCGATATTCTTTTTTGCTCGGTTTTCCATTTTTAAAAACTACACAGGCAGCAACCGGATTTGTTCCTTGTATGTTTGAGTTGTCGAAACATTCTATATGCCTTGGCTCTGCACTTAAACGTAAATCTTTTTTCATTTGCGCCATTAACCTATTTACATGCCTATCTGGGTCAACAATTTTAATTTGTTTAAACTGCTCTTGTCTATAATATTTTGCATTTCTAACACTTAAATCTACAATGCGTTTCTTATCTCCTAAAACAGGAACGGTAACTTTTATCTCTTCACCCACATCAACTATAAAAGGAACATAAATTTCTTTTGATTGCGAATTAAAACGTTGGCGAATTTCAACAATTGCAAGCTCTAATAGCTCTTTATCTGTTTCGTTCAACTTCTTTTTTATCTCTATGGTGTGCGATTGAATAATTGAGCCATTAGATATTTTAAAGAAGTTTACATAACTGTAACTTTCATCCGAAATAATTGAGAAAACATCTACGTTTGTTATGGAAGGATTTACAACTGTAGATTTTGATTGGTAATTTGCTAATAAGTCTATTTTTTCTTTAATCTTTTGAGCTTCTTCAAACTCCATTTTATCAGCAAAATCAATCATTAATTGATGGAAAGACTTGATAGATTCTTTAAAATTTCCTTTAATTATATTTCTAATTGCAACAATGTCTTTATTATAACTTTCTTCAGTTTGTAATCCTTCACAAGGTCCTTTACAATTTCCAATATGAAAATCCAAACACACTTTATATTTTAATTCAGCTACATTTTTTCTATTTAAATCGAAATTACAAGAACGCAATTGGTACAGTTCTTTAATTAAATCTAATAATGCTTTTACTGTTCTTACAGAAGTGTATGGGCCAAAATACTCCGAACCGTCTTTTGTAACATTTCTAGTTGAAAATACACGTGGAAATCGTTCTTTTTTAATACAAATCCAAGGATATGTTTTATCGTCCTTTAACATCACATTGTATTTAGGCTGGTACTTTTTTATTAAGTTATTTTCTAACAATAAAGCATCCGTTTCCGTATTAACAACAATGTGTTTAATGGTGGCTATTTTTTTTACTAAAACTCTTGTTTTTCCATACTCGTGATTTTTATTAAAGTAGGAAGCAACTCTTTTTTTTAAGTTTTTAGCCTTTCCTATGTACAAAATAGTCCCGTTTTTATCGTAATACTGATAAACACCTGGTTGATCTGGTAAAGTTTTTATTTGAATTTCTAATTCCAAAAATTTGAGATTTTGAAAAATAAAAGTACTACTTTTTATATGGATTTTAGTTTCCTCCTAAAATTCTTATTTAAATTAATTTAAATACAAAAAAATTGTATATTTTTGCGAAATATTTAAAAAACAGTTTTATTTTACTTGTTTTTTGTATAATTCACAATCTGACTTGAAATGAAGTATTGGAAAAAATATTCAAAAGAAAAATTAATAAAAAGAATTGATACCGCATTAAATGCCAATGTGAATTTTCAAACTAGCAAGGCTTTAGGCTATCCTGTCTCAAGATTGGATGAAAATGTATTTAACACAAGTGGTTCTTTTTTAGATGAGTCGCCATTATTAAAATCATTTATTGCAAATCCTAACAATATTGGTTGTCATACTTTAGGGAAAAGCGAAGAAGCTTTTAAAGGTTCGCAAGAATTAGAACGTGAAATTATTCAAGTTTTAGCTGTTGATATTTTTAAAGCAAAAGAAGATGAATATGATGGTTATATTGCTACTGGAGGTACCGAAGCTAACATTCAGGCATTATGGGTTTATAGAAATTTATACAAAAAAGAATTTAACGCTTCGTTAGATGAAATGGTGATTTTATCTTCTGAAGACACCCATTATTCTGTTCATAAAGGGTCTAATTTATTAAGCATTGAAAACGTAAGTATTCCAGTTGATTTTAATTCGAGAGAAATTTTAAAAGAAGAATTAGATAGTATTGTAAAAGACCTTATTTCGAATGGAAAAAAATACTTTATGGTTATTTCTAACATGGCTACCACTATGTTTGGCTCTGTTGATAATCCAGATATGTATGCAGAAATTTTAGAGAAACACAAAGTTCAGTTTAAAATTCATATTGATGGTGCTTTTGGTGGTTTTATCTATCCAATTTCAAACAAAAATTCGACAATAAATTTTGAAAACCCTAATGTTTCATCTATCACAATTGATGCACATAAAATGTTACAAGCTCCATACGGAACAGGTGTTTTTTTATGTAGAAAAGGATTGATTGAAAACGTGCTAACCAAAGAAGCACAGTACGTAGACGGAATGGATTTAACCATTGTTGGTAGTCGCTCAGGAGCAAATGCAATTGCCGTTTGGATGATTTTATTTAGCTATGGGTATTATGGGTGGTTCGAAAAAATTAATACCTTATTACTGCGAACCAAGTGGTTTACAAAACAAATGGATGCTTTAAATATTGAATATTTTAGAGATCCTTTTATGAATATTGTAACACTAAAATCGGAATATATTCCTGAAAATATTGCTCATAAATTTGGACTTGTTCCAGATACACATAACGGTGCAAATAGTTGGTATAAAGTTATTATGATGGATCACGTAGAAATTGACGATTTAATAATTTTTGTTGAAGAATTACAAAAAGAGCTTGTTTCGCTGGAAATCAATTAAATAGCGCATACTAAATTAAAACGCCCTAAGATCTATCATTTTTAACTTCCAAAAAAAAGAGATTTTAAGTACTCCCAATTTGAAAAAATAGCTCTAGATACTAAAAATGTAACTACAAACACAATACCCGCTATTAACAATTTTTTCTTTTCACTCATTTTAGATTTATTTATGTGTTGACAAATTTAGAATATTAAATAGTAGCTATATGAATGTTTAACTACAAAAAAATTACCATTATCTTTTTAAGAATTATTAATTATTCTAAAATTCCTGCAAATATAAAAATATAGTATAACCCTACAACCACAAAAACGATTCCTGCAATAGTGCGTGTCCATTTTTCAATCTGAGCAATTCTATTATAAAAAACACTTATCCTTGAAGCTGTAAAAGCTAATAAATAGGTAAATAAAATAACTGGGATTCCTGTTCCTATTGCAAAAACAATCGGCAAATACAACCCGTCAAAACTAGAAATAGTCATAGGAATTAACAGTCCAAAATACAATGCACCACTATACGGGCAAAACGCTAAAGCAAAAAGAACACCTATTAAAAACGAACCTAATAACCCTTTATTAATAAATTTTTCTGATAATTTTTCAGTAAAATTAAATTTTCCTAAAAAGTTTAGCCTAAGTATATTCAGCATTATTAAGCCAAAAATAATAAGTAAAGGGCCTAAATATTTTTCTCCATTTTGTTGAAAAAAGCGCCCAACATGAAACTTACTAGCTCCAAAATATAAAATAAGCCCAATTACAGTATAACTGAAAGCTCTTCCTAATGAATAAATGACACCACTTAAAAAAACCTTTCTTTTGCTAGCTATATTTTTTGAAATAAAAGCGGTAGCTGTTATGTTTGTTGCTAACGGACAAGGACTAATACTTGTCATTAAACCCAAAACAAAAGCCGACAAAATAGGAATATTATAATTTTCAAGCAGTGTCTGTAAGAACTCCATTAGATTTTACTCAATTGTTTTTCGATTCTGCTTTTCAATCTTTTTGTAAATTCCTCAGTATTTTTTCCATACTTAAAACCAAATTGCGTTAAATCTATTTGATTTTCTTCTCCATTAGTAATTACATTTAAAAATAATGCAGTACCTGTAGCTTGAAATTTTTCGGCAAGGTTATAATTTTTTTCATCATCAACATTTATTACTTGAAAGCTGATGACCCCATCTTTCAATTCTTTTTCAAAATTAGTTTCTAACACTAATTTAGTATTCGATTCAATTGCTTTGCAAGTAATACACCTGTGTGTTGAGTGAAAATCTATTACTTCAATTTTGTTAACCGATTGTCCATACCCTGAAACAAAAAGTAAACAACATACTACTACTAACTGTAAATTTTTCATTTTGTGAAATTTATATAATTAAAAAATAATATTAAATACGTATCCCGAAATTATAATACAAACTGTTACAACAGAAAAGAAAATGGCTATTAATTTAATAGTCATTACTTTTTTTAACAACATTGCTTCTGGTAAAGACAACCCAACGACACCCATCATAAAAGCAATTGCGGTACCTAAAGGAATTCCTTTTGAAACCAATACCTGAATTACAGGTAAAATTCCTGAAGCTCCAGAATACATTGGCACTGCCAACAAAGTTGCAATTGGCACAGCAAACCAATTATCTTTACTTAAATACTGTTCAAAAAAACCATCTGGAATATAACCATGCATTAAGCCACCTATAGCAATACCCACAATAACATAAGGTAATATTCCTTTTAAAATAGTAATGGTTTCTTTCCATATTGAAGGCAATCTATCTTTTAATGATGCTCCTTCAAGCTCAAATTGTTCTGTTTCTTTTTGCGAGTTTTCTAAAACTTGTTGTACCCAAGGCGTTAAATATTTTTCAAGCTTTAATTTTTGAAGAATTATACCCGAAATTGTTCCCAGTAAGATACCGCTTATTACATAAATTATTGTAGTCTTTAATCCGAATAAACCTATAAATAATCCAATGGCAACTTCATTAACCAAAGGAGATGTAATTAAAAAAGCAAAGGTTACTCCTAATGGAATTCCACCTTTTACAAAACCAATAAATAACGGTACAGATGAGCACGAACAAAATGGAGTTACTACCCCAAAAAGTGAAGCCATTAAATACTCAAAACCATATAGTTTTTTGCGTGATAAATAATTTCTAACTTTTTCAACAGGGAAATAACTATTTACAATTCCCATAAAAAAGATGATTACAAAAACTAACAGCAATATTTTTATACTATCATAAATAAAGAAATTTAATGCTTCCGTTAAATGTTTTCCTGCTTCTAAATTAAAAACATCAAATACCAACCAATCTGCAAATTGTTGAATCCAATCGAACATAACTATTTATAATATTTTTTCTTTAACCATAGCGAAACTTTAACCAGAAGTATTAATACAGGAACCTCAACCAAAGGTCCTATAACTCCCGTAAAAGCTTGTTGAGAATTGATGCCAAACACTGCTATTGCAACTGCTATAGCCAACTCAAAATTATTTCCTGTTGCTGTAAAAGCTACAGCTGCATTTCTTTTATAGTCTATATTCATTGCTTTTCCCATAAAGAAACTTACAAAAAACATAAGCACAAAGTAGATAACCAAGGGCACTGCAATTTTTAATACATCAAAAGGAATTTCAACAATTAAATCACCTTTTAAGCTAAACATTAAAACAATTGTTGCTAATAAAGCTATTAGGGTTATTGGAGAAATAAACGGAATAAATTTTCTATTATACCAATCTTCTCCTTTTAATTGTGATAGGTATTTTCTACTTAAAAACCCTGCAACTAAAGGAATACCCAAATAAATTAGGACGCTTTCAGCAACTTCAAAAATGGTGATATTTACATCAAAACCTTCTAAACCAAAATAATTTGGCAACACGGTAATAAACAACCAGGCATAAAAACTGTATGTTAAAATTTGAAATACACTATTTAAAGCTATTAATGTTGCGCCATATTCTCTGCTTGCACCTGCTAAATCGTTCCAAACAATAACCATTGCAATACAACGTGCTAAACCTATTAAAATTAAACCAGACATGTAACCTGGTTCATCTCTTAAAAAAATAATTGCTAAAACAAACATTAAAATTGGGCCAACAATCCAGTTTAAAAACAAAGACATCGACATTAATTTTGTGTCTTTAAATACACCTGGAATTAAATTATAATCAACTTTTGCTAATGGCGGATACATCATAAGAATTAATCCAATTGCTAACGGAATGTTTGTTGTGCCAACTGACATAGATTCTGCAATTGTTGACACTTGTGGAAAGAAATATCCCAATCCAACACCTATGGCCATAGCTAAAAATATCCATAGCGTTAAATACCTATCTAAAAATTTTAATCTTTTTTTCATCACTATTTTATTTGAGAAAATATGTACAACATTTCTGAAGCTATTTCAATACTTCTTTCTAAATATTTATCAGCTTGTTGTGGTGTATTGTCAAACTCTTTTGGATCATTATATCTAATAGGAATTCTACTTTCACAACCTAAAATAAAAGGACAGTTTTCATCTGCCTGATCGCATGTCATTAATGCTGCAAATTCTTCTTTCGGGTTAAAATTATCGTTATATTTTTTAGAAAATGCAATAATTGGATGTGAGTTTTCAGCATATTTTACACTGTAAATCGAGTTTTTCTCTTTAGATAGTTTTGTAATTTGAAAACCTTGCTTTTTTAATGTTTTAGCTACCATTGGAAACATGGCTGTTGCTTCTGTTCCACCAGAATAACAAAACACATTTTTAATTCCATAATAATGAGCTGCGGTTTGCGCCCAAATTTGAGATAAATGACTTCTTCGTGAATTATGTGTACAAATAAAATTTAAATTTACATTTTTATTCACCAAAACTTTAGACTCAATATAATCTATAAGTGGCTGTAAATCTTCTTTTCTTTCAGTTGAAATTTGAATTTTTTTCAACAATTCAATGGAGTTGTTAATTTCTTGAAATACCATATTCTAATATTAATTATTATATAAATCTAAAACCTCACTTCGACTCCGCTCAGCGACCAATTTAGATTAGCAAAAAAATTTAGCAACAACCAGGTTCATTTTCATCGTTAGTGCAACAAGAAGACCCAGTGTCTTCGTCAGAGCAGCAAGCATTATTTGCGAAATTATCTACCAACAATGCCTTTACTTCATCTTTGCTTGGCACTTTTCCTTTTATCATTACTTTATTATCAATTACAACTGCTGGAGTTCTCATTACATCATATGCCATGATATCCATAATTTCAGTTACCTTTTGAATTTTAGCATCAATACTTAATTCATTTATAACTTCAGCTATTATTTTCTCTGTTTTTACACAACTTGGACACCCCGTTCCTAACACTTTAATTACTTTCATTTTTTATTATTTTTTACAAGTTGAATTTTTAATTTCTTTATTAAAAAAAATTTGAAATAATTCTTTTGCTTTATTCCAATTTTCTTGATTTATGCAGTACTTGATTTTTGGTGGATTAACCTCTCCTTGAATTAATCCGGCATCTTTTAACTCTTTTAAATGTTGTGAAATAGTTGATTGTGCTAACGGAATTACTTCTAATAAATCTCCAGTAAAACAGCAACTCTGATTTTCTAAATAGTTTAAAATTTTAATTCGTGTTGGATGGCCTAAAGCTTTGGAAAAACGTGCCAATTCTTCAGTTTCAACTAAATACTCTATTTTATTTGTAGTTCTCTTCATAAGTATATCGCAAATGTACGATTAATATTTAATTAAATAAAAATCTTACTTAAAATATCTATTCAAAAAGATTAATCGTGTTTTGGAAATGCTTTTTTATTAAATACAATTAATATACCAACTGCTGTAGAAATTGCAGTATCGGCAACATTAAAAATGGCATTAAAAAATGTAAACGGTTTGCCACCCCATATTGGCAACCATTCTGGTAAATCACCGCTCCAAATAGGAAAATAGAGCATATCAACTACTTTTCCATAAAATAATTCTCCATAAGGTTTTTCTGCAAATAGTGTAGCAACTCCATTTACGGGAGTGTCAAAAATAACTCCATAAAAAACAGAGTCAATAATATTACCCATAGCTCCTGCAAAAATTAGTGAAATGGCTACAATTAAAATATTGGGTGCGTTCTTTTTTATTGAAGAGTGCAACCAATAGCCAATACCTGCAATTGCAAATAGCCTAAATATTGTTAAAAATAATTTTCCTGATTTTCCTCCAAACTCAGCTCCCCAAGCCATCCCATTATTTTCAATAAAATAAATACGAAACCAATCAAAAACCAACACTTCTTCACCATAAAAGAAATTAGTTTTAATATATATTTTACTAATTTGATCTATTAGTAGTATGATAACTATAATTGCAAGTGCTTTTTTCAATTTTTAAACTTTTACTTGGTGGCAAAAAAATGAAGCCCCCATTTAAGGAAGCTCCTTTTTTAAAAAAAATTATATTTCTTATTGTTGCATGTTTTTTGCTTCAATACTTAATGTTGCGTGCGGAACTAACTTTAAACGTTCTTTTCTAATCAGTTTTCCAGTTACGCGGCAAACCCCATAGGTTTTGTTTTCTATGCGTATTAAAGCATTTTTTAAATCTCTAATAAACTTTTCTTGACGAATAGCTAATTGCACATTTGCTTCTTTAGACATTGTTTCAGAACCTTCTTCAAATGCTTTAAAAGTAGGTGAAGTATCATCCGTTCCATTATTGCTGTCATTTTTAAATGAACTTTTTAGTAACCCTAAATCTTCTTCTGCATGTGCAATTTTATTTAGAATTATTTCTTTAAATTCTGCTAAGTCTTTATCTGAATATTTATTTGTGTTTTCGTTCATAACTTACATTTTTTGAATTAATATTTTGGTATTTACATCATCAAAAGCAATTTCTGTGCCTTTTTCTACTATTTCTTCAAACACCAACTCGCTTGTTAGCGTTTCTGTTTTAATATAATCTTGATTTGCTTCAATTGAGCGCTGTAATATAACATTTTTTTGAATAATCAACTTAATCTTATCAGTTACATCAAAACCAGATTCTTTTCTAAGGTTTTGAACTCTGTTAATTAATTCACGAGCGTTACCTTCTTTTCTTAAGTCATCTGTAATTGTAACATCTAATGCAACTGTCAAACCACCTTGATTAGCTACTAGCCAACCTTCAATATCTTGTGATGTGATTTCTACTTCATCTATTGTTAAATTTACAATTTTTTCGTTGATATTTAAAGTTATTTCGCCTTGTTTTTCAATAGTTGCAATGTCTTCTTGTGTTAAATTTTGAATAGCCTGACCAACAAATCTCATATCTTTCCCAAATTTTGGTCCAAGTACTTTAAAGTTAGGTTTTATTGTTTTTACCAACATTCCAGAAGCATCATCAATTAATTCAATTTCTTTTACGTTTACTTCGGATTTGATTAAGTTTTCAACAGCTAAAATTTCTTCTCTGTCAGCTTCATCCAAAACAGGAATCATAATTCTTTGTAACGGTTGACGCACTTTTATCATTTCCTTTTTACGTAACGACAATACCATTGAAGATATTTTTTGGGCTTGTTGCATTTTGTGTTCTAATTTTGCATCCACCAAGCTTTCGTCATAACTTGGAAACTCCCCTAAATGTATAGATTCAAAATTTTCTTTCCCTGTAACTGAAATTAAATCTTTATACAAATTATCCATAAAAAATGGTGCAATTGGAGAAGCTAATTTAGCAACATTCAACAAACAAGTATATAATGTTTGGTATGCTGAAATTTTATCTTGCTCATAATCACCTTTCCAAAAACGTCTTCTACTTAAACGCACAAACCAGTTACTTAAATTTTCACCCACAAATTCTTGAATTGCACGAGCGGCTTTTGTAGGCTCATATTCTTCGTAGAATTTTTCAACATTTCTGATTAATGTATTTAATTCAGAAAGAATCCAACGGTCAATTTCTGGTCTTTTTTCAATAGAAATTTCATCTTCAGCATATGTAAAGCTATCTAAATTCGCGTACAATGAAAAGAATGAATAGGTATTGTATAATGTCCCGAAGAATTTTCTTCTAACCTCATCAATTCCTTCAATATCAAATTTTAAATTATCCCACGGATTTGCATTTGAAATCATATACCAACGTGTAGCATCCGCGCCATATTTGTCCATTGTTTCAAATGGATCTACAGCGTTTCCTAAACGTTTACTCATTTTTTTACCTTCCTTGTCTAATACAAGTCCATTAGAAACTACATTTTTATAGGCTACCGAATCAAAAACCATAGTTCCAATTGCGTGTAACGTATAAAACCACCCACGAGTTTGGTCTACTCCTTCTGCAATAAAATCTGCTGGGAAGAATTCTTTATTATCTATAAGTTCCTTATTTTCAAACGGATAATGCCATTGTGCATAAGGCATTGAACCAGAGTCAAACCAAACATCAATTAAATCGCTTTCGCGTTTCATCGGCTGTCCTTTTGGAGAAACTAAGGTAATCGCATCAACTACATTTTTATGAAGGTCAATTTTATCGTAGTTTTCTTCACTCATATTTCCAACTTCAAAATCAGCGAAAATATCAGCTTTTAATAGTCCTGCCTCAACTGATTTTTTCATTTCAGCTTTTAACTCTTCAACCGAACCAATCATAATTTCTTCGGTTCCGTCTTCGGTTCTCCAAATTGGTAATGGAATTCCCCAATAACGAGAACGTGATAAATTCCAGTCGTTGGCATTTTTTAACCAGTTTCCAAAACGACCTTCTCCAGTCGATTTTGGTTTCCAGTTAATGGTATTATTTAAATCGAACATTCTGTCACGCTTATCAGTCACTTTTATAAACCAAGAATCTAACGGATAATATAAAACAGGTTTATCAGTTCTCCAACAATGCGGATAACTGTGACGGTATTTTTCTACGTGAAATGCTTTATTTTCTTCTTTTAATTTAATAGCAATATCTACATCTAACGAACGCTCTGGAGCTTCTCCTTCATTGTAGTATTCGTTTTTAACATATTTTCCTGCAAATTCGCCCATATGTTTGGTGAATCTTCCTTGTAAATCTACCAAAGGAACAGGATTTCCGTTATCGTCTAACACCAACATTGGTGGAACTTCTGGATTTGCTTGTTTAGCAACTAGTGCATCATCAGCACCAAAAGTTGGGGCTGTATGAACAATTCCAGTACCATCTTCTGTTGTTACAAAATCTCCTGCAATAATTCTAAATGCATTTTCAGGGTTTTGATAAGGAAGCGTATATGGTAATAATTGCTCGTATTTAGCTTCTAAAATATCAGCTCCTTTAAATTCATTAACAATTATATAAGGAATTTTCTTGTCATTTTCTTTGTATTCAGAAAGTTGTGCTTCATTTTCAACTGCAAAGAATTTTTTAGTGAATTGTTTTCCAACTAAATTCTTAGCTAAAACTACATTTATTGGTTCAAACGTATATTGGTTGAAAGATTTCACCATTACATAATCTATCTTTTTTCCAACAGTTAATGCTGTATTAGAAGGAAGTGTCCAAGGTGTAGTTGTCCAAGCTAAAAAGTGCACATCTCCTTCAATATTTTGCAATAGTTCTGGCAGTGTGTTTTTTATCGCTTTAAATTGAGCAACAGCAGTTGTATCTGTAACATCTTGATACGTTCCTGGCTGGTTTAATTCGTGAGAACTTAATCCAGTTCCTGCTTTTGGAGAATATGGCTGAATGG
>CBDUKG010000055.1:0-16023 GCA_965367745.1 uncultured Flavobacteriaceae bacterium
TTTTTTGATAAGTAAAAAGAGTATATTAAAAACAACAGCAAATACGTTCCAAAAAACTTAGCGAGAAAAATTATTACAGTTTTATTATTTTGCACTAAAAGAATATTATTTTTGCCTAAAATTACAAATTAATATGAACATTTCTGAATTAAAAAAATCGATTACAACTATAGTTGATGCTTCAACCCAAGTTGATACTGTGCTGCAAAATATTTGCAACCTCTTAAAACAAGAAATTGAATATTACGATTGGGTTGGTTTTTATTTTAAAAACGGTGATAAAAATGAATTAAAATTAGCGCAATTTGCTGGTGAACCAACAGAGCATACAATAATTCCATTCGGTAAAGGCATTTGTGGACAAGTTGCTCTAAGCAATCAAAACTTTGTAGTTCAAGATGTTGCTAGTCAAGATAATTATATTTCTTGCGGCTGGAAAGTTAAAAGCGAAATTGTAATTCCGATTTTTGTAAACAATATTAACGTTGGGCAAATTGATATAGATTCGCATTCTGTGAACCCGTTTACAAAAGATGATGAAAATTTATTAGAATTTGTTTGTGAAAAAGTAGCTAAAATTTTATAAATTTTCCTGCAAAACATTTTGCTTCATCAAAATCAACTTCAATAAATTTATATGGAATTGGCATTAAATTCGTATTTAAGATCCTCTAAAATTCACTATAATTTATATTGTGTAAACTGTTGATAATTATTAGCTTTGCGCAACAGCAACAATACTACTTATGACCACAACTAAAAAAGCAACATCTGCATTAATTTCTGTATTCCATAAAGACGGATTAGAACCAATTGTTAAAAAATTAAACAACCTTGGAGTTACCATTTATTCTACTGGTGGAACTGAAAGTTTTATAAAAGGTTTAGGAATAGATGTTATTCCAGTTGAAGATTTAACATCGTATCCTTCTATTTTAGGCGGTCGTGTTAAAACCTTACATCCAAAAGTTTTTGGCGGGATTTTAGCAAGAAGAGATCATGAAAATGATGCAACACAACTTGCAGAATTTGAAATTCCAGAATTAGATATTGTAATTGTAGACCTCTACCCTTTTGAAAAAACAGTTGCTAGTGGAGCCTCAGAGAAAGATATTATTGAAAAAATTGATATCGGTGGAATTTCACTAATTAGAGCTGCTGCAAAAAATTACAAAGATGTTATTTGCGTTTCATCTATGAATCAATACAATGAGTTTTTACAAATTATTTCTGAAGGAAACGGAGCAACTACCCTAGATCAACGTAAAAATTTCGCTGCAAAATCTTTTGCAGTTTCTAGTCATTACGATAGCGCTATTTTTAAGTATTTAAATAAAAATGAATTCTCTTTTAGAGAAAGTTTTGACAATGCTTCAATATTAAGATATGGTGAAAATCCACATCAAAAAGGTTACTTTTTTGGAGACTTAGATGCTTTATTTGATAAATTACACGGAAAAGAACTTTCATATAATAATTTATTAGATGTTGATGCCGCTGTAAATTTAATGAGCGAATTTAAGAATGATGCTCCAACATTTGCAATTTTAAAGCATAATAATGCCTGTGGATTAGCACAAAGGACAACTTTAAAACAAGCTTATACAGACGCTTTATCAGGTGATCCAACTTCTGCTTTTGGAGGTGTTTTAATTTCAAACAAAGAAATTGATGCTGAAACGGCTGCAGAAATTCATAAATTATTTTGTGAAGTTGTTATTGCACCTAGTTATTCTAATGAAGCATTAACAATTCTTAAAGGTAAAAAAAATAGAATTATTTTAATTCAAAAAAATATTGAATTACCTTATTACCAATACAGAACTGCATTAAACGGAGTCTTGTTTCAAGAAAAGGACAACAAAACAGATAACGCAAGCGTTATGTCAACTGCAACTGTTGCAGCACCCTCAGAAAGAGAGTTAGAAGATTTATTTTTTGCATCAAAAATTTGTAAACACACTAAATCTAACACCATTGTTTTGGTAAAAAACAAACAGCTATATGCAAGCGGAACAGGACAAACTAGTAGAGTTGATGCATTGGAACAAGCAATTGCAAAAGCAACACATTTTAATTTTGACTTATCAAATGCAGTAATGGCAAGTGATGCCTTTTTTCCATTTCCAGATTGTGTAGAGATTGCAAAAAATGCAGGAATAAATGCCGTTATTCAGCCTGGTGGATCTATAAAAGATCAATTATCTATAGATTATTGTAATAACAATAAAATGTCGATGATATTTACAGGAACACGTCATTTTAAACACTAATTTCACTAACTTTGTAAGGTTACAAAATTAAAAATTAAATAAACATTAAAATATATGGGTTTTTTCGACTTTATGACCGAAGACATTGCCATTGATTTAGGTACTGCAAATACCCTAATTATACACGATGGTAAAGTAGTAATTGACGCACCTTCAATTGTAGCAAGAGATAGGTCAACTGGTAAAATAATTGCAACTGGGAAAAAAGCCAGTTTAATGCAAGGAAAAACTCATGAAAATATAAAAACAATTAGACCCTTAAAAGATGGTGTAATTGCTGATTTTGAAGCTTCGGAGCAAATGATAAAGGAATTTATCAAAAATATACCAAGTATAAAGAAACGTTTTTTCACCCCTTCATTACGTATGGTTATTTGTATTCCTTCTGGAATTACAGAAGTTGAAAAACGGGCTGTTATTGATTCCGCCGAGCACATGAATGCTAAAGAAATTTACCTAATTCATGAACCAATGGCTGCGGCAATTGGTATTGGAATTGATATTATGCAGCCAAAAGGAAATATGATTATTGATATAGGTGGTGGTACAACTGAAATTGCTGTAATTGCCTTAGGTGGTATTGTTTGCGACAAATCTGTAAAAGTTGCTGGTGACGTTTTTACTGCTGATATTGCCTATTATATGAGAACACAACACAATTTATATGTGGGCGAACGCACTGCTGAAAAAATAAAAATCCAGATTGGAGCTGCAACAGAAGATTTAGAAACTCCTCCTGAAGATATGTTAGTGCAAGGGCGAGATTTACTAAGTGGTAAACCAAAACAAGTGCAAGTTTCTTTTAGAGAGATATCTAAAGCATTAGACAAGTCTATTTTAAGAATTGAAGATGCTGTAATGGAAACACTTTCAAAAACACCTCCTGAATTAGCAGCCGATATTTACAATACTGGTATTTATTTAGCTGGTGGTGGTTCTATGTTACGAGGTTTAGATAAGCGATTATCTAGAAAAACAGATTTACCTGTATACGTAGCCGAAGATCCATTAAGAGCCGTTGTGAGAGGTACTGGAATTGCCTTAAAAGATTTAGAAAAATACAAGAATGTATTAATGAAATAATACAACACTTTTAGTTAAAATATGCAGCAATTAATTTATTTTATTAGGAAATTTAAATACTTCCTGCTATTTATACTTTTAGAAACTATAGCTTTTATTTTTATAATTCAACATCATTCTTTTCATAAAAGTAAGTTTATTAATTCCGCAAATGCTATTACTGGAGGTATTTATAACAGTGTAAGTTCTGTAAATGATTTTTTTCATTTAAAATCTGAAAATCACAGATTGATAAAAGAAAATACCCTTTTAAGAAACTTATTAAACAAAAGTGAACTCAACAAAGATACCTTTATATTAAATGATTCAGCAAAATACGGTCAAAAATACAAATATTCGTTTGCAAAAATTATAAATAACAATTACACAAAAAGAAACAATACACTTACTTTAAATAAGGGAACTAACCAAGGAATCACCACAGATTTAGGTGTTATAAATAGTAAGGGAATTATTGGGGTAACAAAAAGTACTTCAAACAATTATACAACTGTTTTATCTATTTTAAATAAAAATTCTAATATTAATGTTCGTTTAAAAAATAGTAACCATTATGGAACATTGGTTTGGAATGGTAAAAACTATAACATTTTACAATTGATTGATATTCCAAGGCAAGCTCAAATTAAAATAGGTGACACCATTATAACAGGTGGAAAATCAGCTATTTTTCCAGAAGGAATAAAAATTGGAGCCGTTAAAAATTTTAAATTTGAAAACAATCAATATAAAAATATAGATATTCTATTGTTTAACGACATGAGTTCCATTGGTTATGTTCAAATAATAAAAAACCTTGAAAGAGTTGAGCAACAAAATTTAGAAAGGAGTATCTTAAATGAATAACCTAATTTTAAATAATGCATTACGTTTTTTAGCATTAGTACTTTTACAAGTATTGGTTTTAAATCATTTAAATTTATTTGAATATATAAATCCCATGGTTTATATAGTTTGGGTTGTCTTATTTCCTGTTCGAAAAAATCAAAGTGTTTTTTTAATTTTAAGTTTCTTACTTGGTTTAAGTGTTGATTTTTTCTCAGATTCTGGTGGAATTAATGCCGCTGCAACTTTATTTATAGCTTTTATAAGACTGCCTATTTTAAAAATTGTGCTTAAAAAATCAGACTTTGATTATTTACTATTTAACCTAAGAGGGGTTTCTTTTGGTAAAGCATTTTTATTTATAACTATCTTAACCTTTACACATCACTTTATTATTTTTAGTTTAACATATTTTAGCCTAAATTCTTTTGTAATAATTATTTCTAACACAATTTTAACAAGTATTATAACAATATTTATAAGTATTTTAGGTATTATATTATTTACAAAAAAGAAGTAAATGAAAAGATCTGGCTTATTAACCGTTTTAATTGTTCTTATAGCGCTTATATTTATTGGACGCTTGTTTTATTTACAAGTATTAAATAATTCATATTCTGTACCTGCGTTAAATAGCTCTGCCGTTAAAGTAACTTATGATTATCCTGAAAGGGGTTATGTATACGATAGAAATGGTGTTTTATTAGTTGCCAACCAACTTTCTTATGATATTATGGTGATACCTCGAGAAGTTAAACCGTTAGATACACTAGATTTTTGCGGTTTACTTAAAATTACTAAAGAAGATTTTATTAAAAAATTTGAAAAAGCATCAAAATACTCCACCAGAATTCCTTCACCATTCTTAGTGCAGTTATCAAAAAATGATTACGCCTATTTACAAGAAAAGATGCATAAGTTTAAGGGTTTTTATATTATAAAAAGATCCCTTAGAGAATATCCAATAAATGCTGCACCAAATGTACTCGGTTATATTAGTGAAGTAAATGAGAGTATGATTAAAAAGAACCCTTATTACCAACTTGGCGAATTAATTGGAACCGCAGGGATTGAAACAACGTATGAAGATATTTTAAGAGGGACTAAAGGCGTAAAATACATACAAAGAGATCGATTTAACAAAGAAATTGGTTCTTATAAAAATGGAATATACGATACTCTCTCTGTGCCTGGGAGAGATGTTACTTTAACGCTTGATAGTAAATTACAACAATACGGTGAAGCTTTAATGGCAAATAAACGTGGAGGCATTGTTGCCATTGAGCCTTCTTCAGGAGAAATTTTGGCATTGGTATCAACACCAACATTTGATCCTAATTTAATGGTTGGAAGAGAACGTTCTAAAAATTTTACAAAACTATACTTAGATACTATTAACAATCCATTATTAGATAGAGGTTTACAAGGAGAATACCCTCCGGGATCACCTTTTAAAATCTTAACTGCATTAGCTGCATTACAAGAAAATGTGATTAACACTACCTCTAAAATTAATTGCTTTGGAGGCTATAGATATGGTGCTGGAAAAAGTGCTTTTATGGAATGTCATTGCGGAATTCGTGGCTCCGTGGCTTTAAATAAAGCCATTTACCGCTCTTGTAATAGCTACTTTTCAAATGCCTATAGAAAATCTATTGAAAAATATCCAACTGCTGCTGAAGGAATGAACGTTTGGAGTAACCATGTAAAAAGTTTTGGTCTAGGAAATTATTTAAATAATGATTTATCAGTTGGACAAAAAGGTTTGGTTCCTGATGGAAACTTTTATAATAAATGGTATCCCAATAATAGATGGACAGCTACATATAATATTTCAAATGCTATAGGGCAAGGGGAGATTTTAACTACACCTATTCAATTAGCAAACATGACAGCAGCTGTTGCCAATAGAGGATTCTACTTTATACCACACATTGTAAAAACTATAAAAGATAAAGAATTAAATTCAAAGTTTACTGCACCTATAAATACAACCATTAACAAAGAACATTTTGAACCTGTAATTGAAGGACTTTTTAATGTTTTTGAAAATCCAAGTGGTACTGCAAGAGGCTCGAAAGTAAAAGGAATAGAAATTTGTGGTAAAACTGGTACTGCAGAAAATCCACACGGACAGGATCATTCAATATTTATTGCCTTTGCACCAAAAGACAATCCTAAAATAGCTATTGCCGTTTTTGTTGAAAATGGATACTGGGGATCTAGATGGGCTGGTCCAATAGCCAGTTTAATGATTGAAAAATACTTAAATGGAGCAACAGTTAGACCTTGGGTAGAACAAAATATGTTTAACGGTAGTTTACAAGATGAATATGAAAAACAACTACTACAAGAAACTATAGACATTGAGAAGTAGAAAAACTAATATATTTTTTGGAATTGATTGGGTACTAATACTCTTTTATTTTATGCTAGTCTTTATTGGTTGGATAAATATTTATTCTGCAACCATTACCGAAGAACAATTTGATTTAATAAACTTTACAACAGAATACGGCAAGCAGCTAATTTGGATTGGCTTAAGCTTCCCAATAATTCTTTTAATTTTACTCTTTGATGCAAAATTTTACGAAAAATATGCTTCTTTAATTTATTTAATTAGTTTAATTTCTTTAGCAGCACTTTTTGTATTTGGTAAAAACATAAATGGAGCAACATCTTGGTACAACTTTGGTAGTTTTGGACTGCAACCTTCAGAATTTGCTAAAGCCGCAACTGCATTGGCAATTGCAAAATTAGTAAGCGATAAGCAATTCAATTTAAAAAAATTGAATACACAATTTCAAGCTTTGTTAATTTTATTTTTTCCAGCAATATTAATTACGTTGCAACCCGATCCAGGTTCAGCATTAGTATATACGGCCTTTATTTTTGTTTTATATCGTGAAGGGCTGCCCTTCTATTATATTACTATTGGATTTATCACTCTAATTCTCTTTGTTATTACTTTATATTTTGGATTTTCTTATACTTTAATAGGATCTTTTTTATTGTTTATAATCATACTATTATATTTTATTTTTTATAGAAAAAAGGCATTTAAAAAGGGATGGATTAAAATTTTAGGAATCTATTTTGTTGCTGCTTTTTTTATATTTAGTGTTGATCTCGTTTTTAATCACGTTTTTGAACAACGCCACAGAGATAGGTTTAATATATTATTAGGAAAAACAACCGATATAAAAAATATTGGTTATAATACAAATCAATCTGTTACTACAATAGCATCAGGAGGTTTAACCGGAAGAGGCTTTTTAGAAGGTGAACGCACACAAGGTAACTTTGTTCCAGAACAACAAACTGATTATATTTTTACTATTGTAGGTGAAGAATGGGGCTTTTTAGGAACAACTACTGTTATAATTATATTTACACTTTTTTTATTACGAATCATACAAATAGCTGAGCGGCAAAAATCAAAATTCAGCAGGGTTTATGGATATAGTATTGCAGCAATATTCTTTACTCATTTTACTATAAATATTGGAATGGTACTTGGGTTACTTCCAACTATAGGAATTCCGCTACCCTTTTTTAGCTATGGTGGCTCAGCCTTATGGGGCTTTACTATATTGCTTTTTCTTTTAATAAGATTAGATGCTAATAGATCTTATGAATGGTAAAATTATAAAAACTATAAGGCTCGCGAGTGTTTGGTATTAGGTACCAAGTGAAAAAACTCTAAAGCATTAAGAAACTAAACTGCAAACAAAAAGCATCCTAATATTAATTAGGATGCTTTTTGTTATGTGTTTAAAAATATTATAACGCAGCTACTTGCTTCGCTAATTTAGATTTTAAATTACTCGCTTTATTTTTGTGAATAATATTTTTCTTTGCTAATTTATCTACCATTGCAACAACTTTTGGAAATAACTCTTCAGCTTCTTTCTTTTCAGTTGTAGCACGTAAGTCTCTAACAGCATTACGCGTAGTTTTATGCTGATATTTGTTTCTTAATTGCTTAGCGCGATTACTTCTAATTCTCTTTAAAGCTGACTTGTGATTTGCCATTATAAAATTTTTTATTAAATTTTGTAGTCCGTAGGGGAATCGAACCCCTGTTACCAGGATGAAAACCTGGCGTCCTAACCCCTAGACGAACGGACCATTATTTTTTTTGCTAATGACATTATTTCGTCATTGCGGATGCAAAAATACAACTATTTTTTATACTGCAAAATATTTTTTGAAAAAATTAATAAGCTTTTGCAAATAATACTCTTTGAGTTGATTTTTTTCCAGTAAATATGCAGGCTCCAGCCTCAATTTTATTATTTAAAGGAATACATCTAATTGTTGCTTTTGTTAAATCTTTAATTTTATCTTCAGTTTCGGTTGTTCCATCCCAATGTGCAGATACAAAACCACCTTTTGTGTTAATAGCTTCTTTAAACTCTTCAAATGTATTAACTTCAGTTGTATGCTCTTTCCTAAAAGAAATAGCTCTATTAAACATATTATCCTGAATATCAACAAGTAAATCAGAAACAAAAGTAACAACATCGCTCTGAGATACTGTTTGTTTCTCTAAAGTATCTCTTCTTGCAACTTCAACAGTATTATTCTCTAAATCTCTTTTTCCAATTGCAATTCTTACTGGAACACCTTTTAATTCGTATTCTGCAAATTTTGCGCCTGGCCTATAGGTATCTCTATCGTCAAACTTAACCGAAATTCCCAATTTTCTAAATTCCTTTACAAACACATCAACTTTACTAGATATCTCCGCTAATTGTTCATCTCCTTTATAAATTGGCACAATTACAACTTGAATTGGAGCTAATTTAGGTGGTAATACCAATCCTAAATCATCAGAATGTGTCATAATCAACCCTCCAATTAAACGTGTAGAAACTCCCCAAGAAGTTGCCCAAACATATTCTTGTTTTCCCTCCTTAGAAGTATATTTTACATCAAAAGCTTTTGCAAAATTTTCACCTAGAAAATGTGAAGTCCCTGCTTGTAAAGCCTTTCCATCTTGCATTAAACCTTCAATACAATAGGTCTCTAAAGCTCCTGCAAAACGTTCACTTTCAGTTTTTAATCCTTTTATAACAGGCATCGCCATAAATTTTTCAGCAAACTCGCCATAAACATCTAAAATTAACTCTGCCTCGGTAATAGCTTCTTTTTTAGTTGCATGTGCTGTATGACCTTCTTGCCATAAAAATTCTGCAGTTCTCAAAAATAAACGAGTTCTCATTTCCCAACGTACAACATTTGCCCATTGGTTTATCAACAACGGTAAATCTCTATAAGACTGAATCCAGCCTTTAAATGTATTCCATATAATTGCTTCAGAGGTGGGGCGAACAACCAATTCCTCTTCTAATTTTGCAGTTGGATCAACACGAAGCTTTCCTGGATTATCCGGGTCATTTTGCAATCGATAATGAGTTACAACAGCACATTCTTTCGCAAACCCTTCAGCATTTTTTTCTTCTGCTTCAAATAAACTTTTTGGAACAAATAATGGAAAATAAGCATTTTCATGACCTGTTTCCTTAAACATTCTATCTAATTCAGCTTGCATATTCTCCCAAATTGCATAACCATATGGTTTAATTACCATACAGCCTCTAACTGCAGAATTTTCAGCTAAATCAGCTTTTACAACAAGCTCGTTGTACCATTTGGAATAATCTACTTCTCTCTTTGTTAAATTCTTACTCATAATCAAAAGTTTGGCATAAATATTGCATCTTTTTTATTAGAAAATGCTAATTTGGACAAAATTAGTTTTTTTTAAATAGTTAACAATAAAAAATTCAATTGATTATGACAATATCAAATATCTTTAACCGTAAAAGCTCTCAAATAGCCATACTTTTTGTATTATTTGTTAGTTTATATTCTTGTGGTACGTACCAAAGCGCATACAATGATGATGGAATCTATGGTTCTAACAATCAAACAGCTGATGAAGAAATTGTAATTGTTGAAAAATCTGAATTTGATAAAAATTATTTCTCTCATCAATTAGAAGAAATTCAAAGTGTTGGTGAAGAAGATGTTTTTACAGATATTGATGACTATTATTATGAAGACACTTATGAGACAGATGAGTTAAACAACTCGAATAATCAACCATGGGAATATACAGATAATATAACCATTAATATTGATGCTGGTTATGGCAGTAATGGATATTATTGGCATAACCCATTTTATTATAACTATTCTTATAATTACTACCCTTATTACTACAACTATTATAGCCCTTGGAGATCTTATAGACCTTGGTATTATAATGGGTATTATGGAGATTATTATGCTATGAACTATGGCAATTACCCATATTATGGTGGATACCGTTATTACAATCCATTTAGGTATAATCACTACAATGATGGTTATTACCCATATAATAATTATACTAATAATTTTAAAAGATATGATTCTTATGGTAAAAGAACTGCATACAATACAAATTCAAGAAGAACTGTAGCATCTAATGCTGCTATAAGTAGAAGAAGCAGTACTACAAATACACAAAATAATACAACTGCAAATAGTTCAACTAGAAGATCTACAAGTACTAATAATAGAAAATCTATTGACGAAAGTACTAACAATACAAACACTAGATCTATTAATAGAGTTCCAACAAGAACTATTGAAAGAAGCGGCTCAACTAGAAGTATTAATCCAACAAGACAACAATCTGGCACAAGACAATCTACTACTAGACAGCAATCTGGCACAAGACAATCTTCTACAAGAACAAGAGGTAATTCAGCATACAATAATACACCTTCAACTAGCAGATATTCCACAAATACTACTAGAGACAGAAATATTCAATATATCCCAAACAATAGAGTGAGATCTATTAAAGGGACGGTTTCTGATTATAGCAATAACCAAACTAGAGCAACTAACACAAGAAGGTCCACTAAAAATTATGCACCTCCTAAAAAAAGTTCGTCTAATAGTAAAAATTATAGCCGATCGTCAAAATCTTCTAACTCTAACAATAATAGCTCATATTCGTCGTCCAGATCATCATCTTCAAGATCATCTGCAGCATCGTCTAAGTCCTCAAGTTCTTCATCTAGAAGTGCTTCAAGAGGTTCATCTCGAAGAAACTAAACTAAAAAAAAATATAAATAATAATTCTTTAACATTATGAAAAAATTATTTTTAGCAGCAATGCTTTGTATTGCTTTCATTTCCAATGCCCAAACTTTAGGGTATAATGATATTGGAGTATTGTTTTCCAAAGAAAAGATTAATGGTACAGCTAGGTACAATGCTATGAGCGGTGCTTTTGGAGCATTAGGAGGCGATTTATCTGCTATTGAAACAAATCCTGCTGGAGCGGCAGTATTTTTAAATAGTGAATTTGCACTTTCATTAAATATTAAAAATTCTGAAACTATTGTAAATTATTATGGAAATAATGAGTTTTCAGAAAATGATATCACAAGTTTATCGCAAGCTGGTGGTGTATTTGTTTTTGAGAGTTATTCTAGAAATTCGGCTTGGGGAAAAGTAGCACTTGGTTTTAATTATAGTATTGCTAACGATTTTGAGACACAATGGTTTGCAAAAGGAAACAATAACTACCCTACTTGGATAGATGATCCAAATGATGATAATATTCAATATTTAGATACTGACGGACAATATTTTGAAAATTTTAATGACGGTAGAAATGATAAATACTCATTTACGTTTGCTTCAGAACTAAACAATAACATGTATTTAGGTGCTTCTTTTAGCACGTATGATATAGAAAATTTACAAAGAATTTTATTAGAAGAATATAACAAAGATGGTAACGGAAATAATTTAGACGCATCCTTAATTCAAGAACTTTATACTTATGGAGAAGGTTTTTCGTTTAATATAGGTTTAATTTCAAAAGCAAGTGAAAATATGCGATTAGGCTTGGCATACCAATCACCTGTTTGGTACACACTTTCTGAAGATTATTTAGATTCTGATTTAGAAGTTTATGTTAGTAATACAGACGAGCTAATCACTGATTTTTCTGGATACAATGCTTTCGATTATAAATTAAGAACTCCAAGTAAATTAACTGGAAGTTTTGCCTATATTTTTGAAAAACAAGGTTTAATAAGTATCGATTATATTTATAAAAATTACAGCAATATAGAATTAGACATGGCTGGGAATTTCGGTTTTATTGAAGAAAACAAAGCGTTTAATGCTGATTTAGAAGCTAGAGGAGAATTAAGAATGGGTACTGAATGGCGATTCGACAAACTCTCTATAAGAGGTGGATATCATTTTGAAAAAAGCCCATACAAAAATGCTTTAGATTCAGATGCTACGGAAGGTTTTTCTTTAGGGGCTGGTTATAAATTTAGAGGCGGAAAAATAGATGCTTCTTATCAAAAAGATACAAATACGGCAGCTTATAATTTTTATCCACAATACAACAATATTAATGCTGCTGAATTGGATATTGACACTTCAAAAATTACAGTTACATTGGTTTTAAATATTTAATTACAATTACATACAAATACAAACGTCTCTGTAAAAAGAGGCGTTTTTTAATTTTACGCAATTACCTAAAATTGTTTTAGTACTTTTGCACAAATACTTAAAAAATGGACACAGTTACTTTAAAAATAGAGAAAACAACAAACGACACTATACTTAAATTTACAGCAAATACAATTTTAATTAGTGGTAGTTATCAATTTAATAATATTGATGAAGCTAAAAACTCACCTTTAGCACAACAATTATTTCATTTACCGTTTATTAAACGTGTTTTAATTTCAGCAAACTTTATTGCTTTAGAGCGTTTTTCAATTATTGAATGGGAAGATGTGCAAGAAGAAGTTAAAGAGCAAATAGAAAATTATTTAAACAGCCCGGGAGGTGTGTTAGTATTAGAAGAAACGGAAACAACTAAAAAAGTTCCTGTTGAAATATATTCTGAAGTAACACCAAATCCAAGTGTTTTAAAATTTGTTGCAAACAAAAAACTTGTAGCATTTGATTTAGAATATAAGAATATTGAAGAAGCTAAAAATTCTCCTTTAGCTACTGAATTATATAATTTCTCGTTTGTAAAAGAGATTTTTATTTCAGAAAATTATGTTTCAATCACAAAATTTGATGTTGTTGAATGGAGTGAAATAACCAATGAAATTAGAGGTTTTATAAAACAATTTATTGCAGATGGCAAAACAATTGTGGATAAAAGTGTCCAACCAAAAAATAAAGAACAACAGGGTATTCAACTAGAAGATTTAGATGATATTTCTAAACAAATTATTGCCATTTTAGATGAATATATTAAACCTGCTGTAGCGGCTGATGGAGGAAATATTTTATTTCAATCTTACGAGCAAGAAACAAAAGTTGTGAATGTTATTTTACAAGGAGCTTGCAGCGGTTGTCCATCCTCAACAATTACATTAAAAAATGGTATTGAAAATATGCTAAAACAGTTAATTCCTGGTCAAATTGAGCATGTTGTAGCCTTAAACCAATAAATTAATGGCAGAAAAAGTAAATCCTTATAAAGATTCCGATTTAGGAAAAAAGCAGCAAGTTGCTCAAATGTTCGATACTATTTCTAATGAATATGATGGTTTAAACCGTGTTATTTCTTTTGGAATAGACATTAAATGGCGTAAAAAAGTAGTTAAAATAATTGGCGCAACCAATCCTGATAAAATATTAGATATTGCAACCGGAACAGGAGATTTGGCAATTAATTTAACTAAAACAAACGCCTCAAAAATAATTGGTTTAGATATTTCTGAAGGAATGCTAAATGTTGGACGTAAAAAAATTGAAAAACTGCGATTAAACAATCAAATTGAAATGGTTTTTGGTGATTCTGAAAACATTCCTTTTGAATCTAACTATTTTGATGCCATTACAGTTGCTTTTGGAGTTCGTAATTTTGAAAATTTAGAAAAAGGTTTGTCAGAAATTTATCGTGTTTTAAAACCAAATGGAACTTTTGTAGTTTTAGAAACGTCCATTCCAACAAAAACACCCTACAAACAAGGTTATAAATTTTACGCAAAATACATATTACCTCTTATTGGTAAACTATTTTCAAAAGATAAAACTGCCTACAAATATTTATCTGATTCTGCTGCTGCTTTTCCTTACGGAAAAACTTTCAACAATATTTTAGCGAAAATTGGGTTTATAGCTATTGAAAACAAACCACAAACATTTGGCGTGGCTTCAATTTATATAGGAAAGAAATAGTTTATGAAACGAGCATGCTAAAAAGTTTTTCGCTCAATGTACTCAATAACAGCGAACTGCATGTGACCGTTAGAAAAAATAATAAAGACACATGAAAAAAATTGTTTTAATAATTATTTTTATTTTAAGTATTACGGCTATAAATGCTCAAATTCGAGATAAAGTTATTTACAAACAAAGCTGGGATAAACAAACCGTTTTTTGGGGTTATTATTTGGGAATCAATAAAAAAGATTACAAAATAAGTTATAAATCTGAAGGTTCTTTTGTTGATGTTACGGCAAGTACGGGTTTTAATGTTGGCTTAATTGGAGATTTGCGTTTGCATAAAAATATTAATTTAAGATTAGAACCCGGTCTTTCGAGCAATACCAAAGAACTTGCCTTTACACATATTGAAGGTGGTCCAAGAGATAGTATTAGAGATGTAAGTGCCACCTATTTAAGAGTTCCGTTACTTTTAAAATTAAGTACAGATAGGTTGTACAATTTTCGTCCTTATCTTATTGGTGGTGTTTCTTATGATTATAATTTCTCAAGTAATCAAGACAATCCTGCTGATAATTCTGATGGAGAATTTAGAATGAAAAAAAATAATTTCACTTATGAAATTGGTATTGGTGTAGATTTTTACCTTCCTTATTTCATATTTTCACCATCTATTAGAGGTGTTTTTGCCATAAATGACGAGCTTATTAGAGATAATAATCCTAATAGTCCGTGGACAGGTAATATAGATTATTTTGGAACAAGAGGTATATTTTTAAAACTAGCTTTTCATTAGTTTCCTCTCTTAAATTCACTTAATAAAATTGCAGTTGCTGTTGCAACATTTAAACTTTCTGTTTGTTGTAAATTACCAAACCTTGGAATTGAAATAGTATTATCTAATAATTCTAAAACAGCTTTGCTAATTCCGTTAGCCTCATTTCCCATAACTAAAATTGCATTATTTGGGAGTGTTGTTTTATATACATTTTCACCATCCATTAAAGTAGCATATGTTGGTTTTTTGGTACTTTTTAAATACGCCTCTAAATCCATATAAAAAATAGAGACCCTTGTTAAAGAGCCCATAGAAGCTTGTACAACTTTAGCATTATAACAGTCTACCGTATCTTTAGAGCATATAAGTTGGTCAATTCCAAACCAATCGCACAATCTAATTATTGCACCTAAATTTCCGGGATCATTAATTTCATCTAAGACTAAAACCAACCCTTCTTTTTCAATAAAATTAGTAGTAGGGATTTTAAAAATTGCAACTACATTATTTGGCGTAGTTAAGTTGCTTATTTTCTTTAAATCCGCTTCAGAAATTATTGTACATTTTTCATAATCTTTATATTCAGAAGCATCAATACAAAAAAGCTGTTCCAACTCAAATGTTGAATTTAAAAATTCATTTACAACTTTAATTCCTTCAACAATAAATAAATTAGTAGCAATTCTGTACTTTTTTTTACGTAAACTCGTTATTAATTTTAATTGACTTTTACTTAAACTCATTTATTTTTATATATAAAATAGTAATTGGGTAATACTCCGAAAAGTTTTACATTTGAACAAATTTAAACTCTTATTTTTGAAAAACAATTTTATAATA
>CBDUKG010000056.1:0-15774 GCA_965367745.1 uncultured Flavobacteriaceae bacterium
AAGTAGTAAGCTAACTTGGTAAATATGTATTCATCTGGTTCGAACATTTTATATTTGGCTGCTGGTTTTTGGTTGCTAGTTGCTAGTTTTTGGGCTTCGACTCCGCTCAGCCACCGTCAACTTTTGGCTTTTGGCTTTTGGCTTTTGGCTAATGGCTAATGGCTAATGGCTAACTAAATCATTAAATTACATAAATCTTTTAGTGCTTCAACTACATCTAAATCGTCGGTTAAAGGCTCAACAATAGCAACTTCAACAGACAATCGTTTTGGCAATCCACTATGAATTAATTTTGCTGCATCAACCAACAAACGTGTTGAAACTGTTTCTGTTAAACCCAATTCTGTTAGATTTCTAATTTTAGTTGCAATATTTACTAACTTTTTAGCAATACCTGCATCAATACCTGTTTCATTTATCAAAATTTCAGCCTCTATTTTAGCTTCAGGATATGCAAAAGCTGTTGCTATAAAACGTTGACGCGTTGAAGGTTTTAACTCTTTAAATCCTTTTTGATAACCTGGATTAAAAGAAGCTACTAACATAAAATCTTCATGTGCTTTTACGGTTTCGCCTAATTTGTCTATAAACAATTCACGTCTATGATCTGTTAATGAATGAATTGCAACTATTACATCTGGTCTTGCTTCTGCAATTTCATCTAAATAGATTATTGCGCCTTGTTTAATAGCAGTTGTAAGTGGTCCATCTGACCAAATAGTCTCTGCTCCTTTAATAATATATCTTCCAACTAAATCTGTTGAAGAAGTTTCTTCGTGACAAGAAATTGTTATTAGTTTTTTATCTAATTTATAAGCCATGAACTCTATAAATCTAGACTTTCCAGTTCCTGTTGGCCCTTTTAATAAAAACGGAATTTTGTTTTTATAGGCATGTTCAAAAACTTCAACTTCTTTTCCTATGGTTTGATAATATGGTGCTTGCTTATTCATATGTATTTGTTAAATTTATTAAATAGAAAACCAGAATATAGGATTAGGATGTTAGTTAGTATGGAAAAAATAACAACTTATCTTCAATTCTGGTAATCAATCTAAAAAACTACTATTAAGATTTTAATATCTTATGTTTTTAAGTATTAAATTGTTGTATTACAAATCAGATTTAAAACTTTTAAATACAACCTAAATTATAGTTTTGGGGTTGATTTATTATTTATATTTAATATTTTACTCTTTAATTTCTAGTGCTTCATCTGTTGGTGTTCCGTGTCTATAGAAATCTACAATATACATTACAATACCTGTTGTAAATAAGGTGGCGCAAAGCAACAATACAACAAAATGAATACTAATTTCTTTTTGAACAGCCATAAAATCCATTCCAAACTTACGTTCTAAATATACTTGAGCTACCCCAGCAACACCAAAAGCAACTGTCATACCAATCATTCCAATATTAGCAAACCAATAAGCCATTCTACCTGTCGCACTATCGTATAATTTTCTTCCAGTCATATTTGGTAAACTGTAACTAATAATTGCTAAAACAATCATTGCATACGCTCCCCAGAAAGCTAAATGCCCGTGCATTGCAGTAACTAAAGTTCCGTGTGTATATAAATTTGTTTGAGGTAATGTATGTGCAAATCCTAACAATCCTGCTCCAACAAAAGAAACAATTGCAGCCCCTAAAGTCCAATATAAAGCTAATTTATTTGGATGTTTTTTCTCACCTTTTCTGTACATATTAACTGCGAATAATGCCATTGCTAAAAATGCTAATGGTTCTAATGCTGAGAAAACACCTCCAACAACTAACCAAATTTTATTTACACCTATATAATAATAGTGGTGACCAGTACCTAAAACTCCAGATAAGAACGTTAATCCAACAATTACATATAACCATTTCTCAATAACTTCTCTGTCTACTCCTGTTAATTTAATTAATAAGAACGATAAAATACCACCCATAATTAATTCCCAAACACCTTCTACCCATAAGTGAACAACCCACCAACGAAAAAAAGAATCGGTTACTTGACTATCAAAAGGCAACATTCCTGGCAAATACAATAAGGCTGCAAATAACAATCCCATTGAAAGTACCAACGCAGTTGTTGTTCTTCTTTTTGCTTTAAATAAGGTAGTTAAAATCAACCCTAAAAATAATAATACGTTCACAACAACTAAATAATCTAATGGTCTAGGAATTTCTAAAAATTTACGTCCTTCCCAAATATTAAAGTGAAAACCAACTACTGCAACTACACCTACAACGGCTAAACTAATTAATTGCACATATGCCAATTTTACACTCACCAATTCGCGTTGTGCTTCTTCTGGAATAATATAATAAGCCGCGCCCATAAAACCAGAAAGCAACCAAACAACTAATAGGTTTGTATGCACTGCTCTTGCAGTATTAAAAGGAATAAATTCGTGTAAATTATCAAATCCTATGCGGGCAAAACCCATTATAAAGCCATAGGTTATTTGTAAAACTAATAATAGCATTGAAAGGGCAAAAAACCAATATGCTACTTTTTGTGATTTATATTTCATTTTGAATTTGTTTAAAGTTATTGATTAGTTGTTTATTCTTTCTTTAGCAATTGGTGATATTTTTCTATCAACTCCTACTACTTTTCCAAAACCGTTTAAGTCAATTTCTCCAATCCACTTAAAGAAGGCAACAACATCATCTGCTTCAGCTTCTGTCATACCATAGGCTACCATTTTTCTTCCGTTTGGCTGCCAAGGTCCTTTAGACATTAAAATACTTTTAATAACTTCTTCTCCGTTATTATTATATTTTTCATTTAATCTATCAATAACTTTGGTCAATTCTGGTGCATAATACGCTCCTTCACCTAGTATTGTATGGCATCCCATACAGTTATTAGATTCCCAAATTTCTTTACCCCTTACAACTTCTGCTGTAATATTACCATGGTTTGTTTGATCAACTTCTTTAGATAAGGAAAACACTGTAAGTCCTATAAAAATAAGAAACGTTACTAATGTTCCGCCTAAAAAGAAAGCTCTTGCTTGTTTTTTAGATAACATGTTTTTGTTTGTTTAATTGGTTAATTTTCATTTATTAATATATTAAGACCTTTTTATCTTTTTTTATGTTACAAAAATATAATTTTTTTAATACATAACTATGATAAATATCATTTATTGATTATTCTAATGAAGTTCCGAACTCAGGAGAAATATCTTTAATACTTAATTTTCTTCCTTGTGATACAATTTCCTTAGAAAACTCCATAATATTTTTATCTCTAAATTTTCCAAGGATGCTGTTTTTAAATGGTTCCACAATAAAATGTACTGGGCAAGGATTGCTTCCGTCGCATTCAGATAACCCTAAAAAGCATTCATTTAACCTATTTAAGCCATCAATATTTTCAATAATATCTAAAACGCTTTTTTGTTGATTCATTTTTGTTAAATAAAACCCACCATGCGGACCTTTGGTTGATGAAATAATCTTTCCTTTTACCAATTGTTGAAATAATTTTGCCAAAAATGGACTTGGTACATCAATAGTTTCTGCAATAACACGAACACTTATTTTTTTATTGTCTTTTACATGTTCTGCCAAAAATAAGGTTGACAGAATTGCATATTTACTTGCTCGTGATAACATCATATTATTTTATTTTATCAATTTTGATTGGGTAAAATTAATAAAAAAAGACAAACATGTATTATATTTTACTAAATTTAGCAGTAAAGTGCCTCATAATAGGAGCTTCATCCACTATAACGTAACCAGATTTTGCTTCATCTCTAGAGTCATAAATATTTTTTAATGTCGCTGCTACATATGCCATGTGATTATTAGTATATGTTCTTCTTGGTATTGCTAAACGAACCAATTCTAATTCTGGATACCTGTTTTTTCGTGTAAAAGGATCTCTATCTGCTAACACAGTTCCAATTTCAACACCACGTATTCCACCAACAACGTATAATTCAATTGCTAACGCTTGCGCTCTGTATTCATCTCTAGGAATTGATGGTACAAATTTATTAGCATCTAAAAAAATAGCATGACCACCAAAAGGCTGTTGAACTGGCACTCCATATTCAACTAATTTTTTTCCTAAAAAGGCAACTTGCTCAATTCTACTCTCTAAATAATTAAACTCTGTAGATTCATCTAAACCAACAGCTAAGGCTCCCATATCACGTCCGTTCATTCCTCCATAGGTTATAAAACCTTCGAACATAATATTAAATACAGTAGCTTGTTTATAAACCGCCTTATTATTAAGTGCAATAAAACCACCCATATTCACTAAACCATCTTTCTTCGCACTCATTGTCATTCCATCTCCATAAGAAAAAACTTCTTTTACAATTTCTTTTATGGTCTTATCGGCATATCCTTCTTCTCTTTTTTTAATAAAATAGGCATTTTCTGAAAAACGTGCGGCATCAAAATACAATGGAATCTGATATTTTTTACACAATGCGGAAACTTCTTTTGTATTTTGAACAGAAACTGGCTGCCCTCCTGCACTATTACATGTTATTGTTAAAATTACAAAAGGAATTTTTTCCTTTGGATATTTTTTAAAAACTGTTTCAAGTTTATGTACATCAATATTTCCTTTAAATGGATGCATATTTGAAGTGTCGAAAGCTTCATCTATGGTACAATCTACAGCAGTAGCTTTTCTAAATTCAATATGTCCTTTTGTAGTATCAAAATGAGAATTTCCAGGAACGATATCTCCTTCTTTCACCATTGCAGAAAACAATACATTTTCAGCTGCTCTACCTTGGTGTGTAGGTAAAAAGTATTTAAATCCTGTTATTTTTTTTACTGTCTTTTTTAATTTCATAAATGATGACGAACCTGCATAACTCTCGTCTCCAATCATCATTTCTGCCCATTGTTTATCACTCATTGCACCAGTTCCTGAGTCTGTTAATAAATCAATAAATACTTTCTCTGAAGCTAAATTAAATAAGTTATAATTCGCTTGCTTTATCCATTTTAAGCGTTGCTCTTTAGTAGAACGTTTTATTGTTTCTACCATTTTTATTTTATACGGTTCTGAATATGGTAATTCCATAATAATAATATTTTTTTATTTAAACTAAATTGTAAATGTGGTGCGTAAAATTCACCGAAAAGTAAAGTAAGACTCTATTTAATATAACATTCTGGACGTTTAATATTTAAATAGATATTAAGATGCATTGTATAAAAACTAAAATGTTTCATATGTCAATAATATTATCTTTTAACGGTGACGAGCTGTTCGCTATTAGTTAACTCTTTTCGAGATAAACATTTTACTTTGCTCGTTTCATTATAAATCTAATTACCAACAAAATTACAAAATTTTTAAAGGATGTAACTTATAAAAAGTATCCCTTTTAATGACAAAGGTCAGTTATTGTCACAAAAGTTACAATTATATTTGCAAAGGTGTTAAAATTGAAGAATAATTGTTTTAAATAAGCGATTTTGAATGGCTAATATGACAATTATCATTATTTTTGCACAGCATTTATTTTTAATAATAAAACAACTGTAATGAACAAACTACTTTCCCTTATTTATTCAACTCGTTTAATGGCTATTTTGTTTTTAATTTTTGCCTTAGCAATGGGAGTTGCTACATTTATTGAAAACGATTATGGTACAGAAACAGCTAAAGCTCTAGTTTATAATGCTTGGTGGTTTGAAGGAATTATGATATTTTTTGCAATCAATTTTTTCGGTAACGCACTTAAATACAGACTACTACGAAAAGAAAAATTAGTAGTACTTGCTTTTCACCTTGCTTTCTTTTTAATTATTATTGGTGCTGGTGTTACTCGTTATATCAGTTTTGAAGGAATAATGCCTATAAAAGAAGGTCAAGTAACTAACAAGTTTTTAACTGAAAAAAACTATATCAGTATTGTTGTTAATGATGGGAACGAACAAAAAACACCTGTACATCATTCCATTTTATTATCTGCTTTAGGTTCAAATAATTATAGTTATAATACTGATTTTAAAGGTAAAGATGTTGAAGTAAAACTAACTAACTACATACCAAATGCACAACAAGTTTTTGAAGAAAGTGAAACTGGTGATGAATATATGCTTTTTGTAGAATCTGGTGCTGGCGGAAGACACAATCATTATATAAAAAGAGGAACTTCAGAATTGGTTCATGGTGTTGTAATAGGTTACGATGTACAAAATAATAATACCATAAATTTTAAAAATGTTGATGGAAATATAAAAATTCAATCATCAGTGGATGGTAGCTTTTTTAGAATGGCTGATAGTTTTGAAGGTACAATAGTAAAGGATTCTCTGCAAGATTTCTCTTTATTAGCAGTACATTCCATTGCAGGAATGCAATTTGTTGTACCAAACGCATCATTAAAAGGATTATATAAAACTATTTCTGGTGATAAAGATGTGCATACATTAGGTGAATTAACTTTTGATATTAATGCTGGAAATGAAACCAAACAAGTAAAATTAGTTGGTGGTAAATTCGCAATTCAGCCTCCAACACAAATATCTGTAGGTGGTTTAAATTTTAGAATGAGTTATGGGGCTATGCAAAAAGAATTGCCCTTTAGTATTAAATTAAACGATTTTCAATTAGACAAATATCCGGGATCTAACAGCCCAATGTCTTTTGCAAGTGAAGTTACTGTTATTGATCCAAATGAAACTTTTGATTTTAGAATTTTTATGAATAATATTTTGAACTATAAAGGCTATAAGTTTTTTCAATCTAGTTACAATATTACAGATGAATACGAAGAAACGCACCTATCCGTTAATCACGATTTTTGGGGTTCAACTATTACATACATTGGATACTTTTTATTGTATGCCGGATTAATGTTAATTATGTTTGTGAAAAATACACGATTTGATTTCTTAAAAAAGAGTTTAGAAAAAATTAGAACGAAAAAAGCAATTTTATCATCTATTGCCTTAATACTATTTTCTACAGTTTCTTTTGCACAAGAACACAACCATGGGTTAACAAACAAGCAAATAGATTCTGCTCTAGTTGAAAATAAAATTGACTTAAAACATGCGGAAAAATTTAGTAAAGTTGTTATACAAGATGCTGGTGGTAGAATGAAACCAGTACATACATATGCTTCTGAATTATTACGTAAAGTAAGTAAACACGATACTTACCAAGATATGAATGCCACACAAGTATTCTTATCTATTCAACAAAATCCAAGATTATGGTTTCAAATTCCAATAATATATATTGAAAAAGACAATACAAAATTAAGAGATATTATTGGTATTCCTCACGATCAAAGAAATGCAACACTTGCTAACTTTTTTGACAATAAAGGAATGTATAAAATTTCTGAAACGCAGCAAGAAGCTCAAAAAACCAATATTAAAAGTAAATTTGAAAAAGATGTTATTAATGTTGATAGAAGAGTGAATTTATTATATTCTGCTATAACTGGTGATGTGTTAAGAATTTTCCCTATTCCTAACGACCTAAATAATACTTGGGTATCTAACAACAACATACAATCTGCAAATTTTAAAGGTCAAGATTCTGTGTTTGTGCGTCAAATATTACCTATTTATCTTCAAACTTTATCAGATTCTAACGTGTCTATGGACTATTCAAAAACTGATGAAATTTTAGAGGGAATTATCAATTTTCAGAAGAAATATGGAGGTGAAGTTTATCCTGCAGATCATAAAATTGACTTAGAAATTGCCTACAACAAGTATGATATATTTAAAACAATATATAGCTACTATATGTATATTGGAACATTAATGTTCTTTTTCGTAATCTTCCAAATTTTTAGAAATAATAAAGCAATTAACTTTTTAATTAAAGCAAGTATTGTCATCATTATTGGGTTATTTTTAATGCATACTGGAGGTTTAATTGCCCGCTGGATTGTTAGTGGAAACGCACCATGGAGTAATGCTTATGAATCTATGATTTATGTTGGTTGGGCCACCATGTTATTTGGTTTATTGTTCGGAAGAAAATCATCAATGACCATAGCGGCTACTGCGTTTTTAACTGCTTTTATATTAATGGTAGCACATTGGAACTGGATGGATCCAGAAATTGCAAACCTACAACCAGTTCTTAATTCGTATTGGTTAATGATTCACGTTTCAATTATTGTAGCCAGTTACGGTCCATTTGCTTTAGGTATGATTTTAGGTTTAATCTCATTAATACTTATGATCATTACCAACTCTAAAAATAAAAAGAAGGTTGGTTTAATGATTAAAGAAATTACAATTATTAACGAAATGGCCTTAACAATTGGATTGATATTATTGGTAATTGGTAACTTCTTAGGTGGACAATGGGCGAATGAAAGTTGGGGACGTTACTGGGGTTGGGATCCAAAAGAAACTTGGGCTTTAATTAGTATTATGATTTACGCTTTTGTATTACATCTGCGTTTAGTGCCTGGATTAAGAGGGAGATTTGTATTTAATTTATTCTCTATTGCCGCTTTTGCATCTATTTTAATGACCTATTTTGGAGTGAATTTCTACTTATCAGGATTGCATTCGTATGCTAGTGGAGATAAAGCAATTACACCAACATTTGTATATTATTCTGTTGCAATTGTTTCCGTTTTAGCCATTTTTGCTTTTATTCAATATAAAAAACATTATAAAAAATAATTAAAATCGAAGCAAAACTGTAACTTTGCATTCCATTTAAAAAGAAAAATACAATGTTTAATAAGTATATAAAATTAGTAATTGCAGGAGCAATTGTAGTATGGTCAGTATTTCAATTTGTTGATGGAAATATAATGAATGGTATTTCATTAGTTTTATTTGCCGGAATATTTGTATTACTTTATTTTAAAAATGAATTTATATTATTAGCATTTTTACAGTTAAGAAAACAAAACTTTACTGGTGCTAGTAAATGGTTATCATATATTAAAAACCCAAGTAGCGCTTTAATAAAAAAACAAGAAGGTTATTACAACTTTTTACAAGGTATTATGGTTTCGCAAACAAATTTAACGCAAGCTGAAAAATACTTTAAAAAAGCAATTAAACTAGGTTTAAATATGAAACATGATATTGCGATGGCAAAACTACAATTAGGTGGTATTGCAATGTCTAAAAGAAGAAAAAGAGAAGCTACAATGCTTATAAATGAAGCTAAAAAATTAGATTCTCAAGGAGTTCTGTCAGATCAAATTAAAATGATGAAGGACCAACTTAAAAAGATTTAAAACGCTCTATTAAAACTATAAAAAGAGCTGTTTAAAAAGTGAAAACGAATTTATGTTTACAAAAATTCTACTTTTTAAACAGCCTTTTTTCTTGCCTTATAAAAATCTTTACTCAACAATTACTGGAGATAATTCTTTGTTATATTGAACAATGTAAACTCCGTTATTTTCAAAACTTCCAAATAGTTTTTTATTGTAATTAAAAACAGCTGAAACTCTAGAAGACTTACCTGCTCTTAAAGCTTCTTCTATACTATCTTCACTAGCCAATCTCACCAATATATCGTACGTTACATCAAAACCTCTAACTGCAAATTTAGAAGGTAATGTAAAGTTTTTGGAATGATATTTAGAATAAAAACTTTTCACTTTTGAATCTTGCATATTTACAAAGTCTGATGTTGGATATGCAAAGTTTAACTGCCCTAAAAAGCTATTATCAATTTTATCAAAATTTTTGCCTTTTTCTAAAGTTAATAATGTAATATCAAACTCTTCCACAAAAACTTTTAAATTGTTTACAGTAGCCGCAGTTGTTACAATTTCATCACTTATTAAAAACACCCAATTAGCAGTATTTTCTTTTAGTTTTTCAGCAAATTTTTCATTATCAATATATCCTTTATCAGATTTTAAAACAGCTATGTTTTGTATAGAATCAAAAGATTTTAAATAATTTACAATTCTCCATAATTTGCTTTGAGATTGCTCTTCACTATCATTAATTACAAGAATATTTTCTCCATTATAATTATCTTTCATATAGGTAAGCAAGTGTTCTTCTAATAAAATTTCATTCGAATCATCAGATTTTATTAAATTACTTGCAGACAAACTATTCTGATCTTTTGAATAAATAGGAGCTATAACAGGAACACTAACATGTTTTGAAAGCCAATGTGCTTTTGCATAGAATAAGGGGCCAATAATAACATCTGTTTCAGAAAAATCATTATTATTTACAATAGTTTGCAATTTATAATTAGAATTTTGAGTATCAAAATATTGCACATTAACAGTTATACCTTTGCTTCGTAAAGAATCAATTGCCATGCTTGCTCCCATGTGAAAATCTGTTGCAATATTTAAAATTGAATTTCCTTTAGTCATTATATTTTTAGGAATTGAATCTGAATATTTATTCAATTCATAAGGAAGCATTATTGCAACATTAATTGATTTTTCAAAGTTTATAGCTTCAACAAATAAACCTGTTTCATTCTCCATTTCAGTTTCTACTTCGCCTTCTTCATTAATAATAGAAATAGAAATTGGTTTAATTTTTAAAATCATTCCTAATTTTAAACCTTCACTTAAAGTAGGATTTAACGCATATAAACTCTCTTCAGAAACTTCATACTTTTTTGTTAAATTATAAACAGTATCGTCCTTAATAACTGTATGTAAAATAAAATTTTCTGAATCGTTTTCTTCCTTCTTAGATGCTGGTGGAATTTTAAGGTGCATTCCTATTTTTAATCCATCTTCTAATTTCGGGTTTGCATCTTTTAGTTCTGCAATTGTAATATTATGCTTGTTTGAAATTCCAAATAGTGTTTCTTTTGGTTTTACAATATAAATTATAGTCTCATTCTCTTCAACTTCAGAAATTGATTTACCATAATTTTTATTTGGAACAATTATTACTGTATTTGCTTTTGGCTTTCTACCAATATCTGGATTTAATCTTAACAAATCTCTTGTAGAAACATCATAATCTTTAGCAATACTCTTCATGTTTTCCCCTTTTTTAACAGTATAGGAAACATATTTTTTTTGCTGTGCAACTAATGTAAATGCACAAAACACTAAAATTGAAATTAAGAACTTTACTTTTTTCATGTGTCTTTCTTATTATTTTTTAAATTCAGAGAATATTAAATCTTTAAATTTATTCCCATTCTATAGTTGCGGGTGGTTTAGAACTAATATCATATACCACTCTATTAACGCCTTTAACGTTATTTATTATTTTATTCGATATTTTTTGTAAAAATTCATAGGGTAAATTTACCCAATCTGCCGTCATTCCATCTGTTGATTCTACTGCTCGCAAGACTACTGCTTTTTCATAGGTTCTTTCATCTCCCATTACTCCTACCGAATTTACGGGCAATAACATCGCTCCTGCCTGCCAAACTTTATTGTACAAACCAGCTTCTTTTAAACCTTGTACAAAAATATAATCTACTTCTTGTAACATTCGCACTTTTTCAGGAGTAATATCTCCTAAAATTCTGATTCCTAATCCTGGGCCTGGAAACGGGTGTCTTCCTAATAATTCAGCATCAATTCCCATTGATTTTCCAACTCTTCTAACCTCATCTTTAAATAATGTATTCAAAGGTTCAACTATTTTTAGTTTCATAAAATCTGGTAATCCACCCACATTATGATGCGATTTAATAGTTGCTGAAGGTCCTCCAGTTGCGGAAACCGACTCTATAACATCTGGATAAATAGTTCCTTGAGCTAACCAACTTACATCTTTTATTTCGTGCGCCTCATCATCAAAAGTTTCAATAAAAACACGACCAATAATTTTACGTTTTCCTTCAGGATCGCTTTCTCCAGCCAGTTCTTTCAAAAAACGTGCCGAAGCATCTACGCCTTTTACATTTAAACCCATGTGCTTGTACTGATCCAATACGCTTTCAAATTCATTTTTACGCAGCAAACCATTATTTACAAAAATACAATACAAGTTTTTACCAATAGCTTTTGATATTAATATTGCTGCAACTGTAGAATCTACACCACCCGAAAGTCCTAAAACAACTTTATCGTTTCCAAGCTTTTCTTTAAGTTCGGCTACGGTTGTTTCAACAAAAGAATCTGGTGTCCAAGTTTGAGCAACACCTGCAATATTTACTAAAAAATTCTTCAAAATAGTTAAACCATCTTTTGAATGATAAACTTCTGGATGAAACTGAATTCCGTAGGTACTTTCATCTTTAATTTTAAAGGCTGCATTTTTAACATCGTGCGTACTTCCAATCAATTCAAATTGTTCCGGTAAATCTAAAATGGTATCACTATGACTCATCCAAACTTGACTTCCTTCAGAAACACCTTCAAAAAATAATTCATTAGGTTTTATATATGAAAGATTTGCTCTTCCATATTCTCTTGTATTAGAAGCACCTACTTCACCACCAAAATTATGTGCTAAATATTGTGCACCATAACACACACCCAATAAAGGTAATTTCCCTTTTATTTGAGATAAATCTGGGTGCGGGGCATTTTCAGCTCTTACAGAAAAAGGGCTACCAGAAAGAATAACAGCTTTGTAATCTTCTACCTTAAAATTTTTACTATTGTATGGGAAAATTTCACAAAAAATGTTTAATTCTCTAACTCTACGGGCAATCAACTGAGTGTATTGCGAACCGAAATCTAAAATTAGTACCTGATGTTGCATCCGCAAAAATAATATTATTATAAATAGATATGATTATTTTATTTCATTTTTTCTCAACATAAAATTGATTACATTTTAAAAAGGTTCTCTTAATATCTGCTTTTTACACCTTAAAACTAACCTTAAATATCATAATTATGGTTATATTTTACTAAAAATAAGGCGATTTAAGACATTTTGTAATTTTCAATCCACATTGTACGAAAAAAATAATAACATCAATATTAAACTCATTTAGAGTCGATTTAAGCCACTTTTAACAATTATCAATTGTTAATAACTTAAGTGTCAAGACTCTTAAAAGAAGTAAAAAAACATAGTTCTAATGCTTATATTTGTTTGTTAAATTTTTTATTAAAAAACATATATTATAAATTATGAGTGACGAAATAAAAAAAAATCAATATTCTGCTGATAGTATTCAGGCTTTAGAAGGGATGGAACACGTACGTATGCGTCCGTCTATGTACATTGGAGATGTTGGAGTAAGAGGACTACACCATTTAGTATATGAAGTAGTTGACAATTCTATTGATGAAGCAATGGCAGGACATTGTGATACTATTGATGTAATAATAAATAAGGAAGGCTCTTTATCTGTGAAGGATAATGGCCGTGGTATTCCTGTTGGAATGCATAAAAAAGAAGGTGTTTCTGCTTTAGAAGTTGTAATGACTAAAATTGGAGCTGGTGGTAAATTCGACAAAGATTCTTATAAAGTTTCTGGAGGTTTACACGGTGTTGGTGTTTCAGTGGTAAATGCACTGTCACAACATTTAAGGGCTACAGTTTATTTAGATGGTAAAATTTGGGAGCAAGAATATTCTAAAGGAAAAGCATTATATCCTGCAAAACCAATTGGAGACACGGATGATAAAGGAACAATGGTTACTTTTTTACCAGACACCTCAATTTTTACACAAACAATTGAATTTAACTACGATACATTAGCAACGAGATTGCGTGAACTTTCTTTTTTAAATAAGGGTGTTACCTTAACTTTAAAAGACGAAAGAATAACAGATGATGAAGGTAATATTCCTACTGAAACTTTTCATAGTGATGAAGGATTGCCAGAATTTATCAAATATTTAGATGCAACTCGTGAACAATTAATTGCGAATGTGATTTCAATGGAAGGTGAGAAAAACGGTGTTCCTGTTGAAGTAGCATTAACTTATAACACCTCTTATGCTGAAAACTTGCATTCATATGTAAATAACATTAATACACATGAAGGTGGAACGCATTTGTCTGGTTTTAGACGTGGACTTACAGCTACATTAAAAAAGTATGCTGATGAATCTGGAATGCTTAAAAATCTTAAATTCGAAATTGCAGGAGATGATTTTCGTGAAGGGTTAACAGCTATAGTTTCAGTAAAGGTTGCTGAACCTCAATTTGAAGGACAAACAAAAACAAAATTAGGGAACCGTGAAGTTACTGCTGCAGTTAGTCAAGCGGTTTCAGAAATGCTAACTGATTATTTAGAAGAAAATCCAAATGATGCTAAAATCATTGTACAAAAAGTAATATTAGCTGCAACCGCACGTCACGCCGCACGTAAAGCTCGTGAAATGGTGCAGCGTAAAACTGTAATGTCTATTGGTGGTTTGCCGGGTAAATTAAGTGATTGTTCCGAAACAGACCCAGAATTGTGCGAAATATTCCTTGTTGAGGGAGATTCGGCAGGTGGAACAGCAAAACAAGGTAGAGACCGAGCTTTTCAAGCAATTTTGCCATTACGTGGAAAAATTTTAAATGTTGAAAAAGCAATGCAGCATAAAGTTTTTGAAAATGAAGAAATAAAAAATATGTACACTGCTTTAGGAGTTTCTATCGGTACTGAAGATGATCCAAGAGCGTTAAACTTAGAAAAACTGCGTTATAACAAAGTAGTTATTATGTGTGATGCCGATGTAGATGGTAGCCACATTGCTACATTAATTTTAACTTTTTTCTTTAGATATATGAAAGAATTAATTGAAGGCGGACATATTTTTATTGCTACTCCACCTTTATATCTAGTTAAGAAAGGACAAAAAAGAGAATACGCTTGGAATGATGACCAACGCGATTTAATTGCGCATAATATGGGAGGAAGCGTTAACATTCAACGATACAAAGGTCTTGGGGAGATGAATGCTACTCAACTTTGGGATACAACTATGAATCCTGAATTTAGAACCTTACGCCAAGTTACTATTGATAACTTAACAGAAGCAGATCGAGTATTCTCTATGCTTATGGGTGATGAAGTTCCACCACGTAGAGCTTTTATAGAAAAAAATGCAAAATATGCAAATATTGACGTATAAGACGTTTTATTTTTAAATATGCAAAAGGCTGCTACTTTAGCAGCCTTTTTTTGTTATAATCGCAAAAATATATGATAAAAATCAACAATATCGATTTCGTAAATTAAGTCAAAACTCATTAATCATTAAATTAAAAATTAGTATTTTTGATACGTTTAAAATGAATATTAACACAATAATAAAAATATGAAAGTAACAGTAGTAGGAGCTGGTGCTGTAGGTGCAAGTTGCGCTGAGTACATAGCTATTAAAGATTTTGCATCTGAAGTAACATTAATCGACATTAAAGAGGGTTTTGCCGAAGGTAAAGCGATGGATTTAATGCAATGTGCTTCATTAAATGGTTTTGACACAAAAATTACAGGTGTAACAAACGATTACACTGCAACAGCGGGAAGTGATGTTGCAGTTATTACAAGTGGAATTCCAAGAAAACCAGGAATGACTCGTGAAGAATTAATTGGAATTAATGCAGGTATTGTTAAATCAGTATCAGAAAATTTAATTAAACATTCTCCAAATGTTATTATTATTGTTGTAAGTAATCCAATGGATACTATGGCGTATTTAGCACACAAAGCTACCGGATTACCAAAAAACAGAATTATTGGTATGGGTGGAGCTTTAGATAGTGCTCGTTTTAAATTCCGTTTAGCGGAAGCTTTAGGTTGCCCAACATCTGATGTTGACGGAATGGTGATTGGTGGACACAGTGATACAGGAATGGTTCCTTTAATTGGAAAAGCTGCTAGAAATAGCGTTAAAGTTTCTGAATTTTTATCAGAAGAAAGAATGCAAGAAGTTGTTGAAGCTACTA
>CBDUKG010000057.1:0-15701 GCA_965367745.1 uncultured Flavobacteriaceae bacterium
TGTTAAATTAGCCGAAATTGAAAATTTACATATGGATACTACACCCTTTTTTACACAAGACACAATTGTTTTCGGAATTTTAATGTTAACACTTGGTTTTGTTTTTTATACTTCAACAAGTGAAAATAAATCTTGGAAAAAGTTTTATAAATACATTCCTGCCTTATTAATGGCTTATATGATGCCCGCTGTTTTTACCACAACAGGTATTATTTCACCAGAATGGCAAACAGTAAATGATATTGGCGAAATAACCAAACATAAATCTCAATTATACTATGTTGCAAGTCGTTTTTTATTACCAGCAGCGCTGGTTTTAATGACTTTAAGTATAGATTTAAAAGCTGTTTTTAATTTAGGCCCTAAAGCCCTAATAATGTTTTTAACAGGTACCGCCGGTATTATAATTGGCGGGCCACTTGCTATTTTATTAGTTTCAATTGTTTCTCCAGAAACTGTTGGAGGTGCTGGACCAGATGCAGTTTGGAGAGGTTTAGCTACCTTGGCTGGAAGTTGGATTGGTGGTGGAGCAAACCAAGCTGCAATGCTAGAAATCTATCAGTTTAATACAAAAAATTACGCAAGCTTTGTAATTGTAGATATTGTAGTTGCAAATATATGGATGGCTATTTTATTATTAGGAATTGGTAAATCAGATAAAATTGATAAATGGTTAAAAGCTGATACTTCGGCCATTGAAACTTTAAAAGAAAAAGTATCTAGTTATTCTTCAAAAAATAGTAGAAACCCATCATTAGCAGATTTTATGGTTATTTTAGGAATTGCTTTTGTAGTGGTTGGAGCATCTCATTGGGGAGCCAACACTATTTCAAACTTTTTAAGTGCAAATTTTGAATCTGTTAGCGATAAAACTTCTGCAATGTCATCCTTTGGATCTCAATTCTTCTGGATGATTACAATTGCAACTATTTTAGGAATACTCTTATCTTTTACAAAATTAAAACAATATGAAGGAGCTGGAGCTAGTAAAATTGGAAGTGTTTTTATATACATTTTAGTAGCTTCTATTGGTATGAAAATGGATTTAACACAAATATTAGACAATCCAGGTTTAATAGTTGTAGGACTTATTTGGATGGCAATTCATGTATTTTTACTAATACTTGTTGCTAAAATAATTAGAGCTCCATATTTCTTTTTGGCAATTGGTAGTAAAGCAAATGTTGGTGGTGCGGCTTCTGCTCCTGTTGTTGCAGCTGCTTTTCATCCATCTTTAGCAACAGTTGGTGTTTTATTAGCTGTTTTTGGTTATGTTGTTGGAACTTACGGTGCAATGCTTACAGCAGAATTAATGAGAATTGTTGCTCCTTAAATTCATTAAAATTCAAATAAAAATTAGATATTTGTCGCCTTAAATATAATTAAATGAAAAAAATAGTTTGTTGTGTTTTACTTTTAAGTCTTTTTATTTCTTGTGGAAAAGAAAAAAGTGGAAGTATGGTGGTAAATGGAAATATTGATGGCCTTAAAAAGGGAACTGTTTATCTACAAAAATTTGTAGATACTTTATTAGTTTCAGTTGATTCGGTTGAAGTAAATGGGCTTAGTAACTTTGTTTTAATAGATGAGTTAGAAACTCCTGAAATGTATTTTTTAACACTTGATAAAAAAGAGAATGAGAAAATTCCATTCTTTGGAGAAAAAGGTACCTTAACAATTACATCTAAACTTGAAAAATTAAATTTTTCAGCTAAAATTACAGGTTCAAAAAATCAAGAATTATTAGATGAATACAAATCTATGATTCAACAATTTAGAGGAAAAGAATTAGATTTTATTAAAGATAAATTTGAAGCTCAAAGAAATAACGATGAAGCGTTACTCTTAAAATTAGAAGATGAAGAAACAAATTTACTAAAACGTAAATACTACTACACCACTAATTTTGCGCTACAAAATAAAGATAAAGAAGTGGCTCCATATGTAGCTTTAACAGAATTATACAATGCCAATTTTAAATTATTAGATACCATAAATAAATCGTTAACTAAAGAAATTAAGGTTTCTAAATACGGTTTGGAATTGGATAAATTTATTGCTGAAATCAAAAAGAATGAATAACATTCAAATAAATATTTAATGTACTAAAAGAGGCTGACTGAATTTTAATTTAGTCAGCCTCTTTTTATTTTTAAACAAACTGTAACTTTTTCAGTTAAAATGCTACTTATAATTTGAAACTAAACCCAACTTGTGAATAAAGAATTAGAACATAAATTTATTTCTGAATTTCAAGAAAATCAGAATATCATTCATAAAGTATGTAGAATTTATACAAACAATCAAGAGGCGCACAACGATTTGTTTCAAGAAATTACAATTCAGCTTTGGAAAGCATATCCGAAGTTTAGAGGCGATTCGAAATTGAGTACTTGGATGTATAGAATTGGATTAAATACAGCTATTACATTGTATAGAAAATCTAAACGAACTATACAAACTCAAGATTTTGATACTGTATTACACAAAATTAAATCTACAGATTATGATAACACCGAAGAAGAACAGTTAAAATTAATGTATAAAGCAATACACCAATTATCCGATATTGATAAAGGTTTAGTATTCTTATATTTAGAAGAAAAGAATTATAAAGAAATATCTGAAACAATTGGTATTTCCGAAGTAAATGCACGTGTAAAAATGAATCGAATTAAAACACGATTACGAACAATATTAAATCCGTAGTTATGGATGAATTAGATATACTAAAAAAAGACTGGAAAAAGCAGGGTGCTAAATTTCCAAAATTATCTTACGACGAGATCTATAAGATAATTCATAAAAAATCCTCATCTATTGTAAAGTGGATTTTTATTATTTGTATTGCCGAATTTTTATTTTGGGGATTTATAAACTTATTAATTCCTGAAAGCTTTTTTACTATTTATGAAAAATTGCATTTAAAAGAATTTTTAAAAATAACATATATTTTTCATTATGCAGTTGTTGTGGTTTTTATTTATTTGTTCTATAAAAACTACAATTCTATTTGTGTTATAGACTCTACTAATTTGTTAATGAAAAAAATTATTAAAACTCGTAAAACAGTTAACTATTACGTTTATTATAATATTATCATGACGGTTATATTATCAATTATTGTTAATATTATTATGTTTTCTGATCCGGCTCTTTTAAACGAAGTTATGAACCCAAAACATGTACAAATTGATGAAACTATGTTTTTCAGCATTATGTTAATTGCTCAAATTGTAGGTTTGTTAATTATGATTGGTTTATTATGGCTGTATTACAAAGTTGTATATGGAATTTTTCTAAGAAAATTGAATAAAAATTATAAAGAGTTAGAAACTTTAGATATTTAAAAAAAACCGAAGCTTAGCTTCGGTTTTTTTATTAATTATATTCGATTATCACCATCTAAAATATTACCAATTCCACCAAGCAAACTTCCTTCTCCTCTTGTTTTACCTCCTGTTTGTGGTGCTAAAGCTAGAACTCTACCTGCCAATCTGCTAAATGGTAAAGATTGTACATAAACAGTTCCTGGTCCTTTTAAGGTTGCGAAAAACAAACCTTCACCGCCAAAAACGGTATTTTTTATACCACCAACAAATTCAATATCATATGCCACATCTTTTGTAAAACCAACAACACAGCCGGTATCAACTTTTAATACTTCTCCTGCTTTTAAATGTTTTTTAGACATATTTCCTCCAGCGTGCACAAATGCTAAGCCGTCTCCTTCTAATTTTTGCATAATAAATCCTTCTCCACCAAACAAACCTCTTCCTAATTTTTTTGAAAACTCTATACCGACTGAAACTCCTTTTGCAGCGCATAAAAAGGCATCTTTCTGACATACAAATTTCCCTTCTAATTCACTTAGATCTATTGGAATTATTTGCCCAGGGTAAGGAGCTGCAAAAGAAACTTGCTTTTTTCCTATTCCGCTATTTGAAAAAACAGTCATAAATAAACTTTCACCTGTTAACAATCTTTTCCCTGCTGAAAACAGTTTTCCTAAAATCCCTTCATCTTGGTTAGAACCATCTCCAAAAATAGTATCCATTGTTATACCATCATTCATCATCATAAAACTTCCAGATTCTGCAACCACTCCTTCTTGTGGATCTAATTCGATTTCAACATATTGCATTTCTTCACCGTGAATTTGATATTCTATTTCGTGTGCATTCATAATTTATTTGATTTTTTTTGAACTTTTAACTTTTCTTTTTTGAACTTTTTAATTTAAGGCTCCATTCAAATTCATAAATAGAAACTTGTTCTCCATCTTCATCAATTCCAATCGATTTCATAGTAACTGTTTGCCCTTCACCTGTCTTAATAGCTTGTTTTAAAACTTTATTAATTAAATATCCATCGTTACAAACAAACCTAATTTTTCCAACAGCTTTTTTGGTAAACCTACCTTGATGATTGGTAACTAACATAGAAATTGGGCTACCACATTCCTGTATTTTTTTTATTACCAACGCACCCGTAGAAAGTTCTGCAGCCATAGATTGCACGGCAAAATACATAGATTTAAATGGATTTTTATTTATCCACTTATGAGTAACTGTTACAACGGCCTTTTCATTAGTCAAATCTTTCAATTTTACACCGCATAAAAAAGCTGATGGTAATTTAAACATTAAAAATCGGTTCATTTTTTTCACAGTTACTTCCATACATTAAATCTATTAATTTTAAACAAGGTAGGTAAAAAATATGAACGTTAAAAGTGCTTTTTTTGTTAAATAAATGTTAAAATACAGTACTAGGTGTTGCATACTACTATCTTTTATCTATATATTTGCATAAGAAACTAATAAAAATAAAATTATGATATCTCAAAACGATAAAAATTATAGTGCAATTACACATCTTAGTGGTTTTGCTGGTTGGATTTTTCCATTTGGAAATATTATTGCTCCAATTGTTTTATGGACAGCCAAAAAAAGTGAAAGCTCATATATTAACAACCACGGAAAAGCAGCTGTAAACTTTCAACTTAGTTTAATTGTTTATAGTTTTTTATTAGCATTATTAATAATACCAATTGCCATATTTACCTTAGGCCTAGGTTTAGTTGCAATTGCAATAGGAATAATACCTGCAATAATCTTAAAATTTATTTTAATTATTACTGCTAGTATTAAGGCAAATAATGGGGAACAATACCATTATCCCTTTACAATAGAATTTATTAAATAGCAGAACGCTTTTAAATCAATAAATCTTAACAAATGAAGATAGAAAACACAAAAGCACAAATGCGAAAAGGAGTTTTAGAATTCTGTATCTTATCTATATTACAACATGGAGATGCATACACTTCTGAAATTTTATCGCAGCTAAAAGACGCAAAATTATTAGTTGTTGAAGGAACCATTTATCCTTTATTAACTAGATTGAAAAATGCTGGTTTACTTAGTTATCGCTGGGAGGAATCAACATCCGGACCACCAAGAAAATACTATGCCTTAACAGAAACAGGAAAATTATTTTTAAAAGAATTAAATACAACTTGGAGTGAACTAGTAGAAGCAGTAAACTTAGTAACTACCAATAAACCAACAGAAAAATGAACAAAACAATAAATATAAATTTAGGAGGTATCTTCTTTCATATTGATGAGATTGCTTATCAAAAATTGAAACTATATTTAGATGCCATTAGAAGATCTTTAAGTGATGATCCTCAAGGAAGAGATGAAATTTTAAATGATATTGAGCATAGAATTGGTGAATTACTTTCTGAAAGAATAAAAGATGCACGTCAAGTTGTAAACGAAAACGACATTGATGAAATAACTAAAATAATGGGGAAACCTGAAGATTATTTAGTTGACGAAGAAATTTTTGAAGATGAACCAAAATACAAGTCTAGAGGTTCTTCAAAAAAATTATTTAGAGATGCCGATGATAAATTTTTAGGTGGTGTATCATCAGGTTTAGGACATTATTTTGGAATAGATGCCTTATGGGTTAGAATAATTTGGATAGTGCTAGTAGTTGCTGGTTTTGGAACTGGAATCCCTATTTATATTTTACTTTGGATCTTAATTCCTCAGGCGGAAACTACTGCCGAAAAATTACAAATGAAAGGCGAACCAGTTAACATTAGTAATATTGAAAAAAAAATAAGGGAAGAATTTCAAGATGTATCGACTAGAGTAAAAGATGGCGTGAATGATGTAACTTCAAAAGTTAAAAATTCTGAATTCAAAAAAAACGCAAGTAGCAAAGCAAAATCTGGTATTCAAGAAATTCTTGATACGTTGGGAAGCATTCTAATTACGTTGTTCAAAGTTTTTGGGAAACTTATTGGAGCACTATTAATATTTATTGCTGCAGCAACTTTAATAGGACTAATTATAGGTGCATTTTCTTTAGGTAGTTTTGAAATATTAGGATTTGGTAATGATTTTATAAATCATCCCCCATTTTTTTATGATTCGGTATTACCAACTTGGCTACTCATAGTTTTTACCTTTATTGCAGTCGGAATTCCTTTTGTAGTACTGTTTATGTTAGGGCTAAAAATTCTTTCTAACAATGTAAAATCTTTTAGCACAACCACAAAACTTTCACTAGTAGGTATTTGGATTATATCACTTTTAGGATTAGCTTTTGCAGGAATAAATTTTGCTGCGCAAACTGCGTATGATGGAGTTTTTAACCAAACCGAAGAATTACAATTTGTTGCAACAGATACCATAAAAGTAAAAATGATTGGGGATGAAAATCTATCAAACAGAAGTGAACTTAGAAGACGTTATTCGTACGAAACCGTTTATGATAATGATGTTAGAAAATTATATTCTAATAGAATAAATGTTGATGTAAAAACAACCGATAAATCTAGTGCTTTTGTTAAAATCAGAAAAGAATCATCTGGTAAAAGTAGAGAGAATGCAAATTCAAATGCAGAAACTATTGAATATCAATTCAATCTAAACAACCAAGATTTGCTGTTAAATGGATACTTTTTAACCGATTTTAACAATATGATAAAAGAGCAACAAATTGATATTACTGTTTATATTCCTTTAAATACTATTATTTATTTAGATGGATCCACCAGAACATTTTTAGATGACGTTGATAATATTCAAAATGTACACGATAGAGATATGCCTAAACATTATTATAAAATGACAGAAAATGGACTGGAATGCTTAGACTGCGACCCTTCTGTTTTTGGCGAGCGCTATAAAAGAGAAAATGAACATTTTAAATTAAATATAGATAATAATGGTGTTGAAATTAACGTAAATGATGGAGACAATAATGCAGCGATTAAAATTAATGAAAATGGGTTAAAAATCGAATAATTACAATTCAGCATTCAATATCAACAGTTCATCTAATAAAATTATAGTACACTATAAATTCAATATAAATTTGACTAAACTAAAATACTAAACAATGAAAACGCTTACTAAAATTACAGCAATGTTACTACTGTTAATTTCAACAACCTCTTGTTTTGTTGATGGATTTACAGGAATTAAAGGAAATAGAAACGTTGTATCTGAAGACAGAACTATAAGTGATAACTTTGATGAAATTAAAGTACAACAAGGTATTCAGTTATTTATAACTCAAGATAATACTACAGAAATTAAAGTAGAAGCAGATGAAAACATTATAGATTTGTTGATTACAGAAGTAAAAGACAATGAACTAAAAATATATTTTGAAAAAAATGTGAATAGAGCAAAAGCCAGAAATGTATTTTTAAGTACTGCTACAATTAAAAAAATAAAAGCATCAAGTGGCGCATCAGTAAAATCTGAAAACACTTTTCAAGTAGCCTCTTTAGATTTAGATGCGAGTAGTGGAAGTTCCATTAAATTTTATGTAAGTGCAGATGATGTTACCACTGAGACTTCAAGTGGTGCTAATATTAAAGTATATGGTAAATCAAAATCTTTTTCAGGAAAAGCAAGCAGTGGAAGTTCTATTGATGCAGATGAGTTAGAAGCTATTGATGCCTATGCTAAAGCAAGTAGCGGCGCAAATATTAATGTAAATGTAACAGGAAAATTAACGGCAAAAGCAAGTAGTGGTGGTGATATTGATTATGAAGGAAGTCCTACCGATATTAATAAAGATACCTCTTCAGGAGGCAGTGTTTCAGGAAGCTAATTCCAATTTATATATTTAAATTGTTAAGCCAGTTCACTTTAAGTGAGCTGGCTTTTTTCATAAATTATTGTGAAAGTTCCCTGAAATATGATATATATCAGATTTAATGAAAAGCGGATAAGTACTTTTGTAGCTAATTTTTTTATGCCAATTTTATTAAAATTGTAAAAAACTCAAATAATAAATGGTATAATTAGCAACTAAAACTAATTTAAAATGCAGAAACAACAACAACCTCATTCATTTCATATACCTGTAATGGGATTGGCATTTACGCTTGATAGTCCAATTAAAGTTGCCAAATATGGTATTTCATCAGTAATATCAATTGTAGACGATGTTATAATTGAAAAAATGAATGAATATTACTCCAATAAATTTAAAATTCCTTACAATGCTATTTCAACAAAGGTTGAAGATTATAGAGCAAAACGTATTACTTCTTATTTAAATACAGTTGATACAATTGTAAAGCATAAGTTTGAGAATATTAAAAAAACTTTTGAAACAAAAAGTAGTGAGTTTGAAAAATATATGGACATGCTACCAGATTTTTCAGAATTAAAACAAAATTTTGTAAAAACCATTCAAAACAATCCTATAAAAGAGGAAGTGCATAATTGGATTCAAAACAACCTAAAACCAGGTAATATTGATGTAAATATTATGACAAAGCTAGACAAAGCAAATTTTAAAGGAAATGAACAACTACCAACCGAATTTAACGATGCACACGCAGCTTTAAGAGGTTTTGCAAATAGTAATTTAGAATCTTCTATTGTGTTATCTGCAGGAATGAACCCGAGATTATACAGTTATTTTGAAAATTTCAACGACTTTTTTCCAGATGAAAATGGATTACTAAAAAAGAAAATAATTTTAAAAGTTAGTGATTACAGATCTGCACTAATTCAAGGTAAATTTTTAGCAAAAAAAGGACTTTGGGTTTCAGAATACAGAATAGAATCTGGATTAAATTGTGGTGGTCATGCATTTGCTTCAGATGGTTATTTATTAGGTCCTATTTTAGAAGAATTTAAAAAAGATAAAGACACTTTAGTTAAAGATGTACATCAAATTTTAATCAATGCTTTAGAAAGTAAAGAAAAATACATTCCTGCTAATCCACTTCCACTAGATATTACAGTTCAAGGTGGTGTTGGAAACGCTAAAGAACACGAATTTTTATTAGATAATTATAATATTGATTCCGTAGGCTGGGGTTCGCCTTTTTTATTAGTTCCTGAAGCTACTACTGTAGATTCAGATTCTCTCGAAAAATTAAAAAAAGCGTCAGAAAAAGACTTATTTTTAAGTAATGTTTCTCCATTAGGTGTTCCATTCAATAGCTTAAAAGATAGTTCTAACGACCTTATTAAAAATAGTAGAATTTTAAATAACAAACCAGGAAGTTCTTGTCCTAAAAAATTCTTAGCATTAGGTTTAGACGCAAAAGGAAAACCACTTTGTACTGCTTCAAAAAAATACCAAACGACACAATTAGAAAATCTTACAACTCAAAATTTAGACAGTATAACTTTTGATGAAAAATCTACGTTAATTACAGATAAAACTTGTTTATGCGAAGGATTGGCAAACGCTGCTATTATAAATTATAATTTGCCACACAAAGGAATAGACCAAGGTGTAGCAATTTGTCCAGGTCCAAATGTCGCTTATTTTACTAAAGAACTTTCATTAAAAGAAATGGTGCGTCATATATATGGTAAAACCAATGTAATTACAACAACAAATAGGCCTCATTTTTTCATAAAAGAACTATCTATGTATGTTGATTATTTTTCGAATAAAGTAGATGAATTCCAACATTCTTTTACAAAGAAACAAGAAAAATATTTAACAAACTTTAAAAATAATTTAAATGATGGTATTGGATATTACCAACAATTATTTTCTGATTCAATAAATAATTTCGAAATTAGTAATGATAATTTATTATTAGAACTTGAACAGCTAAGAAAGGAATTATTTGAAATAAAAATTCCGGTTTTACAAGCTGTCTAATACATTTTTTAACCTTAAAAATAGATACGCGCAACATTTCTAAGTTATAGATATGCTGCGCTTTTTTTAAATATTTATAAAAAACATTAAATATCGTAATTTATATGAATTTTGCATAAACCTTTAAATTTATGTATATTTGTATCTTATGAGAAATCTTTTTCAAGAAAAAAATCAACGAGTTTTCACTTTTAATTTTTTAGTTTTTCGAAATCAATCGGAAAAGTTTATACCTCCTGCATACTAAATTTTTAGCTAATTTATTTTAGTGAAAATCACCTATTCTACTCTATTTAATAAAAGGGTCCTTAACAAAAATTATTTTAATCAATGAATATCATCTTTTTGGTATTCAAAAATTATATTATTCAAAAATTATGAAATTACTTTATATAAAAAAAATAAGAAAAACAGAAAATAGATTTTCACCTAATATGGGCAGACTAATAACAAAAGTTACTTATATTAAAAAATACTTTTTAGGTTTACCTATGAAAACCTTACACAAGTATAGAGAAACATACTACGGAGAAATTAAAGATTGCGAAGATTGTAATTTATTTATTTAAACATTTAAAAATGTTTTTACGGTTATAGTTATTTGCCTTAGCGATCCCTTATGTATTTATTAAGAACCACAATGAAAATCATCCAACGTCTTATTTTCAAGTATTTTCAAAGTGCTATCTCTAACTTCCACCATAAGTCTGTTAAGACTGCATTGGTCTTCGCTTGTACAATCTTCGCATTTTTCATAATAATTTAAGCTAACACAAGGAAGCATTGCAATTGGTCCTTCTAATATTCTAATGATTGTTGAAATTTTAATTTCGTTTGGTTTTTTTAATAAATAATAGCCACCCCCTTTACCTTTTTTAGAAGCTAAAATTCCATTTTTTTTAAGTGTTAATAAAATACTTTCTAAAAATTTTTTAGATATACTCTCAGATTCAGAGATGTCGGAAATTAAAACAGGTACATTTAGCTCTTGTTTTGATAGGTAACTTAAAGCTTTTAGGCCATATTTTGTTTTCATTGAAAGCATAACTAAAAGTACAAATTTTATATTAATATTTAATTTATAGGAAGAAAAACTTCGGCCATCATACAACGGGCACTTCCTCCTCCACAAGCTTCAATTGTATCTAAAGAGCTATGTAAAATTTTACAGTATTTCTCAATTTTATCAATCTGAATTTTAGTAAGACTATTGTAAGCAGCACTTGACATAATTAAAAATTTGGTATCGTTATGCCCAAGAACTTGCAACATATTACCTGCAAAATTATTAACCTGTGCTTCTGTAATTGCAATTACTTCTTTACCATCTTCTTTTAAATGCTTAAGAACATTTTTTCGTTCTTTTTTATCATCTATACTTTCTAAACAAATAATTGCAAATGTTTCAGCTAAGGCCATCATAACATTTGTATGATAAATTGGAAAGCGTTTTCCATCTACAGTTTGATTAGCAACAAAAGGAACTGGTGTATATTCAAAATCTTCACAAAACTCAACAAATAAATCTTCATCAGCTCTTGGTGATAACGCACAATATGCTTTCTTATTTACTCTATCTAATAATAAACTTCCTGTTCCTTCTAAATATAGTTGTTCCTCTTCGGCAGAAGTATAATCTATAATATCATTTATTACAAAACCCTTTTCTTCAAGAATATTAAAAATATCTTCTCTTCTTTCTAAGCGTCTGTTTTCTGCAAACATTGGATATACAGCAATGTCTCCGTTTTGATGAAATGAAATCCAATTATTTGGAAAAATTGAATCTGGAGTGTCAATTTGTTTTCTATCACTAACTACAATAACATTTATTCCATCAGCTTGTAATTTGGCTACAAACGCATCAAATTCTTGCAGCGCTTTAAACTGAACCGTTTCAGGGGTTACGTTTTCAAGAACTTTTTGATAGTAATTATTAACAGCCGTTTGTTCATTCATTCTAAACGAAACTGGGCGAATCATTAAAATTGAATTTGTAATTTGTCTCATTTTTTTACGCTCTTATTAGTGGCATTGTTGAACATCTTAATAACCCTTCTTGCTTGGCTATTTCAGCATAAGGCACTTCTTCAACTATAAAGCCTTGCTCACGCAGCCAATTATTTAATCTTATAAAATTCTTTTCAGAAACAACTACTTCATTTGAAATTGAAAATACATTTGAAAACATTTGATACATTTCATCAGCTGAAATATGAAATAAATTTTCCTTTCCAAATAACTTAACTAAAAAATTATAATCTTCTTCATTCTTAAATCCTTCTTTATGAATAATTGCTTTGTCTTTTCCGACTGGTTGAAAACAACAGTCTAAATGCAATGCGTTTTTCTTGGCATTTGTATTAGATTTAACCAAATCGAACTCTTTTACAATTTTATTAGGAAATAATTCTTTAATAAAGTTAACCCCTTTCATGTTTGTTCGTGCAGTAATAATATCTGCATAATCTTCACCTTTATAAGTTCCAATAAAAATATAATTTTTCCAGAGCATCACGTCTCCACCTTCAAAATGAACATCATCTGAAGTCACAATAATATTTGCTGGATCAATTGTATCTAAAATATATTCAATTGCTTCAATTTCTTTTTCTCTATCTGGTAAAATATTAGATTTAATTAACTTATCATCTATAACAAAGGCAATATCTCTTGAAAAGATTTGATTGTAATTTTCAAATACTTTTGGACGATATACTTTTATATTATATTTCTCAAAAATTGTATTTAAAGCTTCCATTTCTGCAACCATATCCTTTTCTAAAGGATATGTTCCGGCTTTTATATGTTCCGCAGATTTTGGGTCGTAAGCATCTTCAATTTTTGGGATTGGACCACAAGACTTAGCTGTTCCTAATATAACGGCTTTAAGACGAGAAGTCTCATCCTGAACATTTAATTTTATCATATTCAAAATATTTTGCTGTAAAAATAAGAAAACCTCATAATTAATATGAGGTTTTCTTACTATTTTAAATAAAATAGATATTTATCTTTTATCTATACCCACATAAGATCTTTCAGTAGCTCCAACATAAAGTTGTCTTGGTCTACTAATTGGCTCTTTATTTAATCTCATTTCTTTCCATTGCGCTATCCAACCCGGTAAACGACCTAATGCAAACATTGCTGTAAACATAGGTACAGGAATGCCTAATGCTCTGTAAATAATACCTGAGTAAAAATCTACATTTGGATATAAGTTACGAGATTTAAAATATTCGTCACTTAAAGCAACTTGTGCTAAACCTCTAGCAATATCTAATACTGGATCATCAATTCCTAAATCATTTAAAACTTCTTCAGCAGCCACTTTTATAATATTTGCTCTAGGATCAAAGTTTTTATAAACTCTATGCCCAAATCCCATTAAACGGAACGGGTCATTTTTATCTTTTGCTTTAGCAATATACTTTTGATAATCTCCTCCATCTTCTTTAATATCTTCTAGCATTTCTATTACAGCCTGGTTTGCACCACCATGTAAAGGGCCCCAAAGAGCAGAAATACCTGCCGAAATTGAAGCAAACAAACCTGCATGTGATGATCCTACAACTCTCACTGTTGAAGTTGAACAGTTTTGTTCGTGATCTGCGTGTAAAATAAGCAATTTATCGATTGCATCTAAAACAACTGGGTTCATTACATATTTTTCATTTGGTAGTTCGAACATCATTTTAATGAAGTTTTCAACATACCCTAAAGAATTATCACCATATGCTAACGGTAAACCTTCTTCTTTTCTATAGGCCCAAGCAACCAAAACTGGAAATTTTCCTAATATTTTACAAATCGCATTATACATATCTTTTTCAGAACGTACATCAACACTTTTAGGGTTAAAAGCTGTAAGCGCACTAGTAAGCGCAGACAATACACCCATTGGATGTGCCGATTTTGGAAATCCATCTATAATTTTCTTAACATCTTCATCTACTAAAGATTTCTTTTGAATGTCTTTATGAAATTGTTGTTTTTCCTTTTTTGTAGGAAGTTCTCCAAATATTAATAAGTAAATTACTTCTAAAAAATCAGATTTATCTGCTAATTCTTCAATAGAATAACCACGGTAGCGTAAGATTCCTTTTTCCCCATCTAAAAATGTTACAGCACTCTTGCAAGAACTTGTGTTTTTAAAACCTGGATCAAGTGTAGTAATTCCACTTGTAAGCCCTCTCAATTTACTAATATCAATTGTTATTTCGTCTTCAGTTCCTTTTAAAACTGGAAATTCATATCTTTTACCATCTATTTCTAAAACTGCAATATCTGACATATTCTTAAAATCTATTTTTTGTTAATATTTGAAATTTTTTCATCCTAGCTAATTTAATGATTTTTCAACTATTGTAAAAGAATTTTGAATAATGTTTTATCAATAATGTATATATTGTTACATAAACAAAAAAGCTGGGTAAAAACCCAGCTTTTTTTAAATAAATATACTTTTTAATTAAAGAACTTTAAAAGCATTTGCTTGTGGATAATAAGCAACACTTCCTAATTCTTCTTCAATTCTTAATAATTGATTGTATTTTGCCATTCTATCTGAACGAGATGCAGAACCAGTTTTAATTTGACCACAGTTTAAAGCTACCGCTAAATCTGCAATGGTTGTATCTTCTGTTTCTCCAGAACGGTGAGACATTACAGAAGTATAACCTGCATTGTGTGCCATATTAACAGCTGCAATAGTTTCAGTTAAAGTTCCAATTTGGTTTACTTTAATTAAAATTGAATTAGCAATACCGTTTTCAATACCTTTTGCTAAACGCTCAACATTTGTAACGAATAAATCATCACCAACTAATTGTACTTTATCTCCAATTAATTCAGTAAGATATTTAGTCCCATCCCAGTCATTTTCATCCATACCATCTTCAATTGAGATAATTGGATATTTAGAAGCCAATTCCGCTAAATATTCAGCTTGCTCTTTTGAAGTTCTAATTACACCTTTATCCCCTTCGAATTTGGTATAATCGTATTTCCCATCAACAAAAAATTCTGCTGCTGCACAATCCAATGCTAATTTAACTTCAGTTCCCGGTTTGTATCCTGCATTTTCAATTGCTTTTAATACAGTTTCAATAGCGTCTTCTGTACCATCAAAAGTTGGAGCAAAACCTCCTTCGTCACCAACAGCAGTGCTTAAACCACGACCGTGAATTAAAGCTTTTAAATTATGAAAAATTTCAGATCCCATTTTAATTGCTTCAGTAAAGTTTTTAGCTGCAATTGGCATAATCATAAACTCTTGAAATGCAATAGGAGCATCTGAATGAGATCCACCATTAATAATATTCATCATTGGAACAGGTAATGTATTTGCGCTTACTCCACCAACATAGCGGTATAATGGCATTTCCAATTCGTTAGCTGCTGCTTTTGCAACTGCTAAAGAAACACCTAAAATAGCGTTTGCACCTAATTTAGCTTTATTTTTTGTCCCATCTAATTCAATCATCATCTGATCGATATAGTTTTGTTCAAATACAGAAGTTCCTA
>CBDUKG010000058.1:0-15319 GCA_965367745.1 uncultured Flavobacteriaceae bacterium
AAAAGAATTAAAAGGGAATTCGGTTAAAATCCGAGGCTGTTCCCGCAACTGTAAGCTTAGCCAATATTATTGGTGGTTGTTATTAAACTTTAACCACTGTTCTTTAAGAATGGGAAGGTTCGTAACAATACGCAAGCCAGGAGACCTGCCAAAATCGCAATAGTTCAAACTTTCGGGAGAAAGGTTTGGGTATGGTTATCTATACTTAAAAACTTACCTGATTTAGTATTAATTAAATCTAACAATGTAAAATGAAAAAAAGATTTCATTTAAGTTGGTTATGCTTATTATTGGCATTTATCAATGTGTTTGCTCAAGAAAAAAAAGAAAATGTTGAGCAATTAGAAGAGGTAGTAGTTACGGCTACAAAATTTGCAATTAAAAAAGAATTGATTGGTAAAGTTATTTATCAAATTAAACCTGAAGAAATTGCCAATTTAAAAGGTAAAACGGTTGTAGATGTTTTAGATAACATTGCAGGAATTCAAATCAATGGTGCAAACAATTCAGCTGGAAAAAATAAAAGTACCTATATTAGAGGAGGTAGAGATCGCCACATATTAGTCTTAATCGATGGAGTTCCAGTAAGCGATCCATCTGGAGTTAACACTACTTTCGATTTACGTTTGTTAACCTTAAGTCAGGTTGAATCCATTGAGGTAATGAATGGAGCAGCAAGTACTTTATATGGATCAGGCGCAGCAACAGGTGTAATTAATATTAAACTAAAAAAAGCAAATCCTGAAGCAATCTCATTAAATTATCAAACTTCTATTGGAACCAATAATTCACAAGATGATTCAAAATTAAATTTTAACGATTTTAATCAAAATGTTTCTATAAACGGAACATTAAATAAATTTAATTATTTGGCAACCTTTAATACTTCAAAAATAGATGGTTTATCTGAAGCAAGTGATGAAAATAGTTCTGAGAAATTTGAAAGCGATCAATTAAAAACAACAAATGCTTTTTTAAGACTTGGTTACAATTTTAATAAAAAGTTAGTAATTCAAGTATTTGGGAATTATGATAAGGATGTATATGATTACGATGCCGGCGCTTTTTCTGATTCTGATATTAACAATGGAGAAGCCAAACAACAACGTGTAGGAATAACATCAAATTATAATTATACAAAAGGTAGTTTTGTTCTAACAGCTTCCTATAATAATATTGAGCGGATTTTGAATAGTTATAATAGCTGGACAAATGCTACGGATTATTTTGAATATACCGGTAAGACCTACCAATTTGATGCAGTAAATAATTACAAATTTTCCAACGAATTTCAGTTAATTACTGGTTTAAACTATCAAAAACAAAGTAATTTAACTAACAGCCCATACGGAAGTATTGATGATGAATTGGCTAACTATAAAACAATAGATCCATATATAACGGCTGTTTTTAATAGTGCATCAGGTTTTAATTTAAATGCAGGAGCACGTCTAAACAATCATACTGAATATGGAAATCATTGGGTATATAATGTGAATCCATCTTTTAATTTTACTAATAATTTTAGAGCAATATCTTCAATAAGTACTGCATTTATTGCTCCTAGTACTTACCAATTATTTTCGCAATATGGTAGTTTAGATTTAGACCCTGAAGAAGTTCAATCTATGGAAGCAGGATTGGTTTTTTCATTAAAAGATAAACTTGAATTTAATTCACTTTTCTTTTATAGAGAAGAAGATAACGCTATTATTTTACCTGATTTTATTACGTATAGAAATGCAGAAGAAACTTTAATAGCTAGAGGTATTGAAACAGGAGTTTCTATAAATGTATTTGAAGATTTAGGAATTAAATTAGGACATACTTATACCAGTAAAAGTAGTGACTTAGATTATATTCCAAAAAATAAATTCACGGCATTGTTAGAAACAGATTGTGTAAAAAACACCTATCTCTCGTTAAGATTTAAAAATATTTCAAAAAGAACTTATTTTGATCAATATGGAACAGGTACAACTCTTGAATTTGATGCATATAATTTAGTTGATTTATATGCAAGTCATAATTTATTAAAAGATAGATTATCACTATTTGTACAAGTAAATAATCTTTTTAACAGTAATTATGTAGAAACTTTGGGTTACACTACTTTAGGTAGAAATTTTAAAATAGGACTAGATTTTAAGCTTTAAAAAAGTTGTTCTAATAAAAAAAGCCATCTTAATTTAATTAATAAGATGGTTTTATTTTAAAATAATTTTCTCACTTCATCTTTTATAAAAGCCAAGGCAGTTGATGAAGGAGATGCGTTTTCTAACATTTTTTTTAAAACGGCCTCACGTAAATCTTGAGCAGTTTTAACTTCTTCATTTAATTCAGTTTGTTTTATTAACTGAATTGTTGCGTTTTTTGAAGCAATAATGATACTCCAACATTTTTCTGAAATATATATTTGTTGTGATAGATTATGCTCAAATTCTTGTTCAATAGTGTTTATAATACTTAAGGCATACGCTTCCTTATCGTTATTTATGGAAGTAATTCGTAGTAATAATTTTGCAGGATTGATACGCTCTAAAAATAAGGTCATTCTTTCATAAGCTTGTAATCTAATAGGTAGAGACCCTTTCTGATTTTCTTTTAAGAGCATTAGTTTTAAACGTTGCTGTTCAAAGTCTGTATGATTCATAAAAAAATAATAAGCCACCGCACCTGTAATAATAGCAGGTATTGTATATGTCAATAATTCAATAATTTTTTCCAATTTTCTTTTATTTAAATTCCTTACAAAAATAGACTTAGTAATAGGATTATACAATTATGTTCATAAAATTATAATATGTTCAATTAACACCTCAATTTTTATAAAAATGAAAATATTCGTTTTTATATGTAACAATCGTTACATTTGAAAATGATATTAATGATAATTATCAGTAACTATGGTTAATTAAGGATATAAATTTGCTATAAATTAATTGTAAGTATTAAATTATAGAACAAAACAATTATTTCAAAACTAATAAACAAACAATATTATGAAAAATTTACTAAGATTAGCAGTTTTATTATTTACAACGGCTACCTTCTCTCAAGCAGGACATATAATGCAAGGAGTAGGATCTGTTAATATGTCTATGGGTGGAGCTTCAACAGCACAACCAATTGATATTAGTGGAGCTTTACAATGGAATCCAGCTTCAATTTCAACTTTTAATAGTAAAATAATAAATTTTGATTTAGGATTATTCTTTTCTTCTCCAGAATTAAGTGCAACTTTACCAGCAGGAATGTTAGGTGCTGGAGCTCCTTCTGTATCAGGTGTAACTAAGGATGATAGAGGTGTTTCTCCAATGCCAGCTTTAGCAATGGTTTGGGGTAAAGAAGATAGCAAACATACCTTTGGTGTTTCAGCTTTTGGTATTAGTGGTTTTGGAGTTACTTTTCCAGAAGAAGCTAACAACCCTTTGAGTCCTAGTTTTAATCCAATGGAAAACTCAAACCCAATCAATTATCCTCAACAAGCAATGGGATTTGGACTTTTAGAGTCTGATTATATGTTGTTACAAATTGGAGTAACTTGGGCATATGAGATTTCAGATAATTTTTCAATAGGAATTGAACCAACACTAAATTATGGAGCGTTAGAATTATCACCAAACCCAACTGCCAGCCCAACTGCTGCAGGTTACGGCATAAGTGATAAAGCCTCTGCAATAGGATTTGGAGGACAAGTAGGTGTATTTTATGAATCTGATGGAGGTTTTAAGTTAGGAGCTTCTTATAAAACTACACAATCTTTTGGTGATTTAGAATTTGAAAATACGCATTTAGATAACCAAAAAACTTCTAATAGTTTTAATATGGATTATCCTGCAATTCTTTCAATTGGTACTGGTTATTCTAACGAAACAATAGATTTTGCATTGGATTATAGAATGGTTGATTATGAAAACACTGATGGTTTTGCAGAAAAAGGATGGACACAAACAGGATCTGTAGCAGGATTTGGTTGGAAAAACATCAACATTATATCTGTTGGTTTACAGTATAAAGGATTCGAAAAATTACCATTAAGAGTTGGTTATACATATAGTAGCAATCCAATTGATGAAGAATTAGCATTTTTCTCAACTCCAGCAACTGCAGTTATTGCAAATGCATTTCAATTAGGTTTTGGATATGAGTTTAGTGATAACTTTACATTGAATGGAGTATTTCACCACGGATCAAGTGATGGAAAAACTGAAGGTCAGGTTTTAAACCCAATGATGGCGTCAGCTGCAAATCCTTATGGTGCAATTCCAGGATCAAAAGTAGGTTATGAAATGACAACAAGTATGGTGATGTTTGGAATATCTTATACTTTTAATAAATAGTATTATTATCAAATTACAATTAAAAAGACCTGATATTTATTTAAATATCAGGTCTTTTTTCTTTTTTAAAGCTTTTTTCTTTAAAAACACGATTATTATTTCAAAGTACCAATCATATCCTCAGGTTTTACCCAAGCGTCATATTCTTTTGCAGTAACATAACCTAGTTTAACAGCTGTTTCTTTTAAAGTTGTTCCGTTTTTATGTGCAGTGTTTGCAATTTCCGCAGCCTTATAATAACCAATTTTTGTATTTAAAGCGGTTACTAACATTAAGGAATTATTTACCAATTCTGTAATTCTTGTATGATTTGGTTGAATACCTATAGCACAATTTTCTTCAAAACTAACACAGGCATCACCAATTAAACGTGCTGATTGTAAAAAATTTGCTGCCATTACTGGTTTAAAAACGTTTAATTCATAATGTCCTTGAGTTCCTGCTACAGAAATTGTTACATCATTACCAATAACTTGGGCACAAACCATGGTTAATGCTTCAGATTGTGTAGGATTTACTTTACCAGGCATAATAGAGCTTCCGGGCTCATTGGCAGGAATAATTAATTCTCCAATTCCAGAACGTGGCCCAGAAGCCATCATTCTAATATCGTTTCCAATTTTATTTAAAGCAACTGCAAGTTGTTTTAACGCGCCGTGACTTTCTACTATAGCATCGTGAGAAGCTAAAGCTTCAAATTTATTTTCAGCAGTAATAAAAGGTAAACCTGTAAATTCGGCTATTTTTTTTGCAACTAAAACATCGTACCCTTTTGGAGTATTTAGTCCTGTACCAACAGCTGTTCCTCCTAAAGCTATTTCTGCTAAATGTGGGAGGGTGTTTTTTAATGCTTTTAATCCGTGATTTAATTGAGAAACATAACCAGAAAATTCTTGACCAAGTGTTAAAGGCGTTGCATCCATTAAATGCGTTCTGCCAATTTTTATAACGCTTTCAAATTCTTTAGATTTTGTTAATAAAGTATCTCTTAATTTTTCAATTCCCGGAATAGTTACATCAATAAGCATTTTGTAACAAGCAATATGCATTCCAGTAGGGAAGGTGTCGTTACTTGATTGTGATTTGTTGACATCATCATTTGGTTGAATTGTTTTTTCACCTTCTCCAATAACTTTTCCAGCGATTTCGTGTGCACGGTTGGCAATAACTTCATTACAATTCATATTACTTTGTGTTCCAGAACCTGTCTGCCAAATTACTAGCGGAAATTGATTGTCGTGTTTTCCATCTAAAATTTCATTACAAACAGTTGAAATTAAATCTCGTTTTTCTGAAGAAAGTACACCTAAATCGCAATTTGCATGTGCTGCAGCTTTTTTTAAGAAGGCAAATCCGTAAATAATTTCTAAAGGCATAGAAGCTGATGGCCCAATTTTAAAATTATTTATGGAGCGTTGGGTTTGTGCACCCCAATAATTGGAGGCAGGAACTTTAACTTCGCCCATAGTATCTTTTTCTATTCTGTATTTCATAAGGTTGTATTTATTACTTTAATAGAGGTGTTTTTAGTTTTTATTTAAATATAAGCAATAATTAGATATTTTCTCCCCAGAATAAAATACAACCATAAAATTCACTTAAAGTTGCAACAGAAAGACATTGTTTCAAGCCTATTTTTGTAATAAATTAGAATAAATAAATCCTTTTTCTAATAACTATTTTCTACATCCATTGTATATTTGTAGGAGTTAAAATTGAATTACAATAAAATTATATAAGATGTCTGAATTTAAATACCAAAAGCCGTTTCCTATTACTAAGGACACTACAAAATATCGTTTGTTAACTAAAGATCACGTTTCTGTAGTTGATTTTGATGGGCGAAAAATTTTAAAAGTTGCACCTGAAGGTTTGGAATTGCTTTCACAAGAAGCCTATCACGATGTGTCTTTCTATCTACGCGCTACTCATTTAAAAAAGTTAGAGACTATTCTAAAAGATCCAGAAGCTACAGATAACGATCGTTTTGTAGCTTATACAATGTTACTAAATCAAATGGTAACTGCGGCTGGAGAATTGCCAACTTGTCAAGATACTGGTACTGCAATTTGTGTAGGTAAAAAAGGGGAAAATGTATATACTGGAGTGGAAGATGCAGAATGGATTTCGAAAGGAGTATTCAATACATTCCAAACGGATAATCTTCGTTTTTCTCAAATTGTTCCATTATCAATGTTAGAAGAGAAAAATTCAGGAAATAACCTTCCTGCTCAAATTGATATTTATAGCACACCAGGGAATAAATATGAATTCTTATTTATAACAAAAGGTGGAGGTTCAGCTAATAAAACATACTTGTATCAAATGACCAAGTCTTTATTAACAGAAGAGAACTTAACTAACTTTGTTAAGCAACATATTATGGATTTAGGAACATCTGCTTGTCCTCCTTACCATTTAGCATTTGTAATTGGTGGAACTTCAGCTGAAGCGAATTTAGCAACAGTAAAAAAGGCATCTGCAGGTTATTTAGATCATTTACCAACTGAAGGTAACGATGGTGGTCAAGCTTTTCGTGACCTTGTGTGGGAAGAAAAAATTACAAAAATTTGTCAAGAAAGTGGAGTAGGAGCTCAATTTGGTGGTAAATATTTTGTGCACGATGTACGTGTAATTCGTTTACCACGTCACGCTGCATCTTGTCCAGTAGGAATGGGTGTTAGTTGTAGTGCCGATCGTAATGTAAAAGGTAAAATTACTGAAGAAGGTATTTTTCTTGAACAATTAGAAAAAAATCCTGCACAATTTTTACCAAAAGAAGCCCCACATTTAAAGGACGCAATTGAGTTGGATTTAGATCAGCCAATGGCAAAAATTCGAGAGGAGCTATCCAAACATCCTGTAAAAACACGTTTTAGTTTAAGAGGAACCTTGATTGTTGCTCGTGATATGGCGCACGCTAGAATTAGTGAAATGCTTGCTAATGGTGAAGAAATGCCTCAATACTTTAAAGATCATCCAGTGTACTATGCAGGACCTGCAAAAACACCTAAAGGAATGGCTTCTGGTAGTTTTGGACCAACTACAGCGGGCCGAATGGATCCTTATGTAAATGAATTCCAAAAAGCAGGAGGAAGTATGGTAATGGTTGCAAAAGGGAATCGTTCGCAACAAGTTACAGATGCTTGTAAAGCAAATGGAGGTTTTTATCTTGGTTCAATTGGAGGGCCAGCCGCAATTTTAGCAAAAAACAGTATAAAATCTGTTGAAGTAGTTGACTTCCCAGAACTTGGAATGGAAGCTGTTAGAAAAATTAGAATTGAAGATTTTCCAGCATTCTTATTAGTAGATGATAAAGGAAATGATTTCTTTGCAGAATTTAAATAGTCAACCAAAACGATCTTTAAAAAATAAAATTAAAAGTTCTGTCATTAATAAAAAATAAATATTATTTTTGTAAAAATTAATATTAGATTTAAAGTTATGGATTTATCTCAATTTTCTGGTTTTTTAGTATTTTTAACAATCTTTACAATGGGATTTTGGTTAATGATATTTTTATTAACTTTTGCAATTCCTTATTGGTTAATAGGGTACTTTAGAGAATCTTGGAAATATAGAAAAGAAGGCAGAGCAATACCTAAAAAGTAATTTTTGGTATTTTATATAAATAAAAAAAGGGCAATTTTTAAATTGCCCTTTTTTAGTTTTATGCTTTAAACATTTCTTCTTCACCACCACCATCATAACCACCTTGTGGTCTTTCTCTTTTCTTTTTCTGATTAAATCTATATGTAAAATTCAACATAACTTGACGTTGTCTCCATTGAAACTCACCAACAGATTCTGTGGTTGGAGAATAACTAGTTGATTTTCTTTTTCGTGTATTAAATAAATCGCTTACATTTAAAGATACTGTTGCATTTTCTTTAAAAATATCTTTACTAAAAGCTAAATTAACCATTAACATACCGTCTCTTTTAGATTGTGCTCCTTCAGATGGGCCCATATAAAAACCGGTTGTTTGCCAGTCAATTTCTCCTGGTAAAGTAACTCTAGACACCATTCTAGTAAACCAACTAACATCATCAGAATCATAACTAATATTATTAAATTCACCATCGGTTACGGATTTAAAAAAGTTGAAACTATTGTTAAGTCTCCACCATTTAAAAGGGCTATAGTTTGTTGTAAATTCAAATCCATATCGATCTTGAGAACTTAGGTTAATAGGGTTTCTAATAATAACCAAAGTAGGCACTCCATCAATATCTCTAACATCTTCAGTTTGTACCATTTCTATATTATTAACGGCATGTTGGTAATAAATTGAGGAGTTTAAGGTGAATTTATCCCATCTTTTTAAATAGCCTAAATCAAATGAATTTGTATAAGTTGGATCTAAATTTACATTTCCTTTTCTAATATAAGTTTCACTTGTACGAGATTCAAACGGATTTAAAAACCAGCTTCTTGGTCGTCTTAATCTTTTACTATATCCCAATGTTAAACTTTCAGAATCATTAAATTCTAAACCTAAATTAACTGTTGGAAAGAGTTCCGTAAATTTTTTATTAAAAACTTCATTAGTTTGAATTAACTCGATTTTTCTATCGGTAGTTTCAGCTCTTAAACCTAATAAGTAAGAAAATTTGTTTATTTTTTCTCCATATTGAGAATATACTGCATAAACATCTTGGTCAAAATTTAATGTATTTGAAAAATTCGTGTTATTAAAAAACTGGTTGGTATCTGAATTAAAATCTTCAACTAGGTAATCTGTTGTTAATTTGTTTAAATCGGCCTTAAAACCAAATTCAAATTGTGCATTTTCTCCAATTGGTAAAACATAATCTGCTTTTACCAAGATATCTTTAGACTCCTCATCTGTTGTGTTTCTTTCAGGATTGTTTTCTAAAAAGGTAGGAAAGGTATCAAAATCTGAAATATAAGCATTACTGTTTTCAGTACTTTTTCCATATTGAAAATCTATAATTAGTTTATGCCCATCTGTTTTAAAATCTTGTGTAAAATTAAACGAATATTCAATAGTTTCATCTACTTCATCCTCATTTTCAACACGTTGGTAAGTTCTATTTAATATATTATTAGCATCTAATTGGTTGTTAATATTTGTAGAAATATCTTCACCGTCAGATTTTCTATAAAGTACAGTACCTGTTAAAGAGCTTTTATCAGATAAAAAATATTCAATACCAAACGTTGTATTAAATCTGTTGTTTTCTCTATCGTAGGTTGTTTTTTCATTTCTAAAACTTGAAACAACTCCATTTTCATCAAAATATTTGGTATTGCTAGTAGAATTACCTGGAGCATTTCTATAATTATATCCTGTACTGTTAAAAAAGTTAGCTTTATTTGTGCGGTAATTTACATTTACAGAAGCCCCAAAATTATCTGGATTACCTGCATTTGCTGTTAATGAACCATTAAAACCTTGTGCTTTTCCTTTACGTAAAATTATATTTAATATTCCTGCGGTCCCTTCAGCATCATAACGAGCGGATGGACTTGTAATAACTTCAACTTTTTCAATTGCATCTGCAGGTAATTGTCTTAAAGCATCTGTTCCACTTAAACCAACTAAACCTGATGGTTTTCCATTTATAAGGATTTTAACATTATCGTTTCCTCGTAAACTTACGTTTCCTTCAACATCTACAGTTACAGAAGGCACATTGTCTAAAACATCGGAAGCAGAACCACCTTTTACAGTCATATCTTTTCCAACATTATAAATCTTTTTGTCTAAACGAATTTCTACAGTACTTTTTTCTGCAATAATTTCAACTTCACTTAAAGCCTGAGCATCCATTTCTAATGAAATTACACCCAAATCAGTTGTTTGTTTAATTTCTTGATTTAATAATGTATAAGTTTTAAAAGAAATAAATTCTACAGATATATTATAAGTTCCTCGAGAAACTTGTACATCAAATAAACCATTAATATCGGTTATACCACCTGTTATAATCTCATCATCTAACGATTTTACTACAATTGTTGCATATTCTAAGGCTTGACGTGTTTCCTTATCTATTACTTTTCCTGTAATAGAAATCTTTTCAATAGGTTCGTAATTTTTAGCATTTATTGTGGTTACACAAAAACTTAGCAAAATTACAAGTACAATATTTTTCATGAATTATTTATTAGTTAATATAGTGCAAAGATAGGTTTGACTTGACTATTTTTGTGTTAACGAGTGTTAACGTTTGTTTAAGTTAAGGAAGGTTGTATTAAACAAATTATATTATAAAAAAATTAGCTTAAAGTTCTTATAATAAGTAAGTTAATTTATTTTAAAAAAATAATAATTCCAAAAAGTAAAGATATAAGCTGATTTTACCTTGTTAAAAAAAACTTAAATTTTTATAAAATAGATTTTATTATTTCAGGTGGACGGCCAATAACCGCTTTTCCATTATTAATTACAATAGGTCTTTCAATAAGTTTTGGATTTTCTACCATTGCTTTAATAACTTCAGCATTAGATAACTCTTTCCCTTTATAATTTTCTTTCCAGATAGCTTCGTTTTTTCTAACTAAATCTATTGGAGAAATGCCTAATAATTTAATAATATCAGTTAACTCTTCTTTTGAAATTGGAGTATCTAAGTATTTTATTGTTTCAAAAGTAAGTTTTGAATTTTCTAAAATAGCTAAACCTTGTCTGCTTTTACTGCACCTAGGATTGTGATATATTTTCATTTTAAATTTTTTATCAAAAATAAACAATTAATATGTAGGCTTAATATCTTTTTTATCAAAATCAATAACTCTATCTTTTTTACTTTGGTTGAAACGATAGGTAAAAGAAAGTAATATAGTACGGTATTTATTTTTAAATAAACTTTTAGAAAAATAATTAGTATTATATCGATCTCTATCGGTTTCATAAGATAAAAATAAATCATCAACTCTTAAACTTAAAGAAGCATTACTGCTAAATAAATCTTTGTTAATAGCTGCACTTGCATAGGTATATGCCCTTCTGGTTGAATAAGAACCAACAGATTTTAATGTATGTTTTGCATTTATTTGAAAATCGAATACTTTAGGTATTTTTAATTGTGTAAATAAGCTAAATGAACCTTCTGTACTACTATCATTATATTCTAAAAGAATAGTTTGATTTGCGTTATTAACGGTTGTAAAAGTTCCAGTTTGATCAAGATTATAAATGTTTATATTACTTGTAAAGCTTAATAAATTATTTGCTCTATAAGTAGTATTTATATTTAGACCGTAATAATTTACTTTTCCTAAATTAACAGGTGTTGTTACAACTTTGTTAACTCCGTTTAATTTTTCACCAGTTTCATAAGTTACATCTTGCCAATAATCATTAAAAATTTGATAGAATAAACTTGGTAAAAATGTAATTTTATTTCCAAAACTTGAATAACTTAGGTTAAAATCATCTACATAAATTGGTTTTAAATTTGGATTACCTTTAAAAGAAGATGTTTCGCTAAATTTTTCTTCAAAAGGTTTTAATCGTTCATAAAAAGGTGTAAACATTTTTTTTGAAAAACTTAATGATAAACTCTTTGTGTCTTTTAAATTATATTCTAAATAAACGGAAGGTAATAATTTGTCAAAATTATTTTTTTGAGAATTGTTTAGACTAAAATAATCAACCTTCATTTCAATAAATTCTGCTCGTAATCCAATGCCATAATAAAATTTTTCAGATTGATTTTCAAATTCTATATAAGCGGCATTTACTTTTTCACTGTAATCAATGTTATTTATTATGGTTGCACTGGTATATTTAAAAGGTAGTTTAAAATAATCACCTTTAAAACCAAAAGTGTAGGTTGATTTTTCACTTATTGGATTTGTATATTTAAATTTTACTGAAGTATTTGTTAATTTATTTTTTTCAATAGAGTTTTCGTCAGTAAAATTTAAATTTGTATTGTTAATTGAATCATCAAATTTATCTGAATCTTTTGTATGTGTTATTGAAGTTGAAAGTGCTTCACCTTCCTTTTTAAAGTTATGTGTAAAATCGGCAACAAACTCTATCATTTCATTATCAAAATTCCTTAAAAGAGTTCTATAATTTAATTCAACGGGATTATAAGATGCATCAAAAATCTCAGAAGTGGCTAAGGTGTTGCTTTTGATTGTAGTATTTAAAAAATTGATACTTGTACTTAAAGTACTTTGTTTTGATAAGTAAAAATCGGTACCTACAGTACCATAAAAAGCATCTGTTTTGTTATTAGATTCAATGTTTTCATTTAAAAATGAAATAGTGTTATTATTACTAAAATATTCTGACTGAGAAGATGACGTTGTTATAGGATTGCTATGATTATAAGATGCGTTTATAAAAAAGTTTACACTTTTATTTTTATTGTTGATTGTAAACAACCCACCAGAATAATCTTTGAAGCCACCAGTTGCAGTTAAAGAAGCGCTTAAACCTTCGTCTTTACCTTTTTTTAAGATTATATTTATTACACTTAAAGCAGCACTGCTATACTTAGCGCCAGGATTAGTAATTACCTCAATGTTTTCAATGGCGCCGGCTGGAAGTGATTTTAGAGCATTCAGACTAGATAATGATGATGATTTTCCGTTAATTAATATTTGAACATTTCCTTGCCCTTGAACAGTAATACTTCCATTAGGATCTATTGAAACAGAAGGAATATTATTTAATGCATCTGTTGCAACGCCACTTGCAGCAGCAATATCTTTGTCAACGTTATAAATTAGTTTATTCGGCTTTAAGTCAATGGCTCTTTTTTCTCCAGTAATTTCAATTGCTTCTAAAAATTCAATATCAACTTCTAATATTATTGTACCAATATTTAAATCTCTATTAATCTTTGAAATATTTATTTTTTTTGATTTAAATGAAATAAATTCAACAGAAGCATTATAAGAGCCTTCTTCCACTTCAATACTAAATTTACCTCTAGCATTTGTAATTCCACCATATTTTATAGTGTTCGAATCTAGATTTTTAAACACAATAGTAGCATCTTCTAATGCTTTGTTTGAAGTGCCATCTATTATTTTACCTGTTACTGTATAAGTTTCTTTTTTTAAAGTTTGACTATAATTAATTAGTGGGGTTAGTATGATTAGTAATAATAATATTCTTCTCATAAAATGATTTTTTATTAAACATAACAATTTTTTGTACTAAATAAGGCAATAAACTTCTTTCATAAACTCAAAAATACAAAATATTAATAAAAACCCACCATTTATTTGATTTTATTCACCTTTTGTGTAAGATGTTTTTATCTAACTCTTAGTCATTAAACTTGGGCTTTAACAATAAATTTAATTCTTTGGCTAAATCTGTGCTCTTTGAATAATGAATACCATTAATATTTAAAGAGTTTGCTGCTGCTATATTTTCTTTATTATCATCTATAAAAATAGCTTTTTTTGGATTGATAGCAAACCTTTTTAAAATAAGCTTATAAATTTCGGGGAAAGGTTTTCTCATTTTTTCTTGTCCTGAAACAACAACTCCTTCAAAATCCTTAAAAAAAGGAAATAAGTTAACACCTTCATCCCATTTTTCTGCACTCCAATTAGTTAATGCATAAATTTTAAACTTTTTAGACGCTTTTAGTTCTTTAAAAAGTTTTAAGTTTTCTAAAATTGGTCCTGAAAACATTTCATCCCAACGTTTATAAAAGCTTATAATCTCATTTTCGAATTCAGGAAATTCAGAAATTTTTATAGCATTTGCTTCTGAAATACTTCTACCAGCATCTTGTGCTGCGTTCCATTCAGGTGTGCAAATGTTATTTAAAAACCATTGTACTTTTTCTTGATCACCATTAAATATTTTATTGTATAAATACTCTGGTTTCCAGTCAACTAAAACACCTCCAAGGTCAAATATTATAGTGTCAATTTTTGTATTTATCACAATTCATTTGTATCTTCTACTTGGCCTTGTTGCATTAAATATGCTTTTAAAAAGCCATCTATTTCTCCATTCATAACGGCATCAACGTTACCAGTTTCAAAAGCTGTTCTAACATCTTTTACCAATTTGTACGGATGCATTACATAATTTCTAATTTGAGAACCAAAATCAATTTTCATTTTTCCGGCTTCAATATCACTTCTTGCTTCTTGTTGTTTTCTAAGTTCTAGTTCATACAATTGAGATTTTAACATTTGCATAGCTCTATCTCTGTTTTCGTGTTGTGAGCGAGTTTCTGAACAAGAAATTTGAATTCCAGTTGGTTTGTGAGTTAATTGCACTTTGGTTTCTACTTTATTTACATTTTGTCCGCCTGCTCCACTAGAACGAGAAGTTACTATTTCAATTTCAGCAGGATTAATTGTTATTTCAATACTATCATCTACAAGAGGATATACATACACCGAAGCAAAACTTGTATGGCGTTTTGCATTACTATCAAAAGGTGAAATTCTAACCAGACGATGCACCCCATTTTCGCCTTTTAAATATCCAAAGGCAAATTCACCATCAATTTCTAAAGTAACCGTTTTTATTCCTGTAACATCACCTTCTTGGTAGTTGAGTTCTCTAATTTTAAAGCCTTGTTTTTCAGCCCACATTAAATACATACGCATTAACATAATTGCCCAATCGCAACTTTCTGTACCACCAGCACCAGCGGTAATTTGGATTACAGCACTTAAACTATCACCTTCTTCAGAAAGCATATTTCTAAACTCTAAATTTTCTATGAGTTCTAAGGTCTTATCATATACTTTTTCCACTTCTTGTTCAGTTGCTTCTCCTTCAGAATAATAGTCTAATAGAATTGAAGTTTCTTCAAAAAAAGTTTTTATAGATTCAAAATCTTCTACCCACTTTTTTTTAGACCGTAAATCTTTCATTACAATTTCTGCCTCTTTTGAATTGTTCCAAAAATCTGGATTCGCAGTTTTTTCTTCTTCGTTCGAAATTTCAATTAATTTCTTATCAATTTCAAGGTAAGTTTTTAACTTGCTAATTCTTTCTTGTAATTTATTTA
>CBDUKG010000059.1:0-14632 GCA_965367745.1 uncultured Flavobacteriaceae bacterium
TGGTCAAAATTACTAAAACAATTCAATCCAAAAAATCAAGGTTCGTTTGCGTTGCAAATAAATGCAACAATAGAAACTTCTTTTGATGCTTTTCAAGCCATTTTAGGAGGTTGTCAGTGTATCATTTCAAAAGATAAAAAGCATTTGTTTTTTGAAGAAGAAACCGGAATTTTAAAAACAATTGACCCTTGGGCAGGATCGACGTATGTTGAGAAAAAGACTGAAGAAATTGCAACAAAATCGTGGTTGTTGTTTAAAGAAAGCACCTTTTAATATAAAAGTTAGTTTAAAAAATCTAAAAAGGGGTAGGGTCTAGTTGCAGAAATTAATTATTGTTTTGTACTAAAAAACCCATAATTATAATTGTTAAGTTATAATTATGGGTTGTGTAAAAATAAAGAACTTTGTGTAACTATTTTCTTATTAGAATAAAGTAACTGCTAATTGAACTCTAGCTATTTTATTTGATGGATTCCACATTGTAGTTGCAGAAACAGGTATATTTAAGTTAGATAATTTTAGGGTTTTAGAAGCTGTAAAACCAATATTCACAATATCAAAATTTTCTTTTCCATCGCCATATAAATGCGTATCTCCATTTAATGAGAAACCAGCACCTACATACCCAGTTACATTAACTTTTGAATCACTAACTAAAGGATAAGAAACTTGTACATATGAAGAAGTACGTTGTTCAAAATCTCCGTTTGTATCAAATTGTGAATCTCCGCTACCAAACAATAAAAAGTCTGCTTCTAAAGTTAAAGGGAAACTTTCTCCAAAATGATACGATGTTCTAAAATCTAATAAATGTCCGGATGTTTCTTTTTTATAATCCCACACATCTGGACTTGTAACACCTCTGGTGTTGAATAAATCCCATAAACCGATAGAGAAACCATTTGCAGCATATTGCACAAAATAATTTATTTCCTTGTAATGCGTTCCATCGCTATCATTTGAAGTAGCCATTCCACCCCAAAAACCTGTAGTAAAACTACCTGATTCGTTTAATTTAATAGAAGTAAACACCATAACTACGGGCTTATCTGTAATTACTAAACCTCTCCATAGGTGATTTGATTGTATGTTCACTGAAAAGTCAACAGGACCATCTTTTAATGTTTTTTCTTGGGCAATATTTATCTGTACCGCAAATGCAGCTACAAGTATTAATAATACTTTTTTCATTTTTATATTTTTAAACTTTTATTGAATAATTTTAAACTAGAGCGACGTAAAGGAGTGCAGCAATTACACAGCCAATAATCGGACCTACAACTGGAATCCAAGCGTATCCCCAATCACTTTTACCTTTTACGGGTAAAATAGAATGCATAATTCTTGGTCCTAAATCTCTGGCTGGATTGATAGCATAACCCGTTGTACCACCTAATGATAAACCAATTACCCATACTAAAAATGCAACAGGCACTGCTCCAATAGAACCTAAACCTATGATAGCTCTTGCATCAACTTCTCCAAGGATATCAAGACTTGGACCTGCTAAGTAAAATATTACAAATACTAAAACGAAAGTTCCTATAATCTCACTTATTAAGTTTGAAAAAGTGTTTTTAATGGCTGGACCTGTACTGAAACAAGCCAATTTTCCACCTTCATCTTCTGTTGCTTTAAAGTGGTCTTTATAAAACAACCATACTAAGAAAGCTCCTAACATAGCTCCTAACATTTCTCCTGCAATATACTCAGGCACTAAAGCCCAAGATATCTTACCGGCTGTTGCCAGTGCAATTGTTACTGCTGGGTTTAAATGAGCACCACTATATGGACCCGCTACTACAACACCTACAAATACAGCTAAAGCCCAACCTGTAGTTATCACAATCCACCCTGAATTGTTTCCTTTTGTTCCGTTTAATACTACATTAGCTACTACTCCGTTACCTAACAAGATAAGCATCATGGTACCTAATATTTCTGCTACTAAAATTGACATAATATTAATTTGTTTGTTTGTTTGTTTAATTGAATTTTATTCTTCGATCCAGTTTTGTGCACATTTTACTGCTTTATGCCAGTAATGCAACATATTATCAACTTTTTCTTTTTCTAATTTTGGATAAAATTCTTTATCCACAATCCATTGTTCTTGAATATCATCAACACTATCCCAATAACCAACGGCTAAACCAGCTAAATAAGCAGCACCTAAAGCAGTTGTTTCTAATGTTTTTGGTCTTATAATTTTAAATCCAAATAAATCTGATTGAATTTGCATTAACAAATCACTTGCAGCAGCACCACCATCAACTCTTAATTCAATACTTTTCTCACCAGCATCAGCTTCCATTGCTTTTACAATATCATATACCTGAAATGCAATACCTTCTAATGTTGCACGAGCAATATGATTATCTGTCGTACCACGAGTAATACCCATAATTACACCACGTGCATATTGATCCCAATAAGGAGCTCCTAAACCAGTTAAGGCTGGCACAAAATAAACACCTCCATTATCTTCAACAGTATCAGCTAATGTATTAACACCAGGAGCTGTTTTAATAACTCTTGCACCATCACGCAACCATTGTACTGCTGCACCACCAACAAATACACTTCCTTCTAAAGCATACGTCGTTTTTCCGTTAATTTTCCAACCAATTGTAGTTAATAAATTATTATTAGAATAAACTGCTTTTTCTCCAGTATTCATTAATAAGAAACATCCTGTTCCGTAAGTATTTTTTACCATACCAGGTTTTGTACACATTTGACCGAATAAAGCAGCTTGTTGATCCCCAGCGATTCCAGCAATTGGAATTTTAGTTGAAAACAACGTAGTAGCTGTTGTACCATAAACCTCACTACTTTCTTTTACTTCTGGTAAAATAGCTTTTGGAATATTAAATAACTCTAATAATTCTGTGTCCCATTCAAGTGTATGAATGTTAAGCAACATAGTTCTACTTGCATTAGAAACATCAGTAATAAACATTTTACCTCTAGTAAGTTTCCAAACTAACCATGTATCAACAGTTCCAAAACATAATTTTCCTGCTTCAGCTTTTTCTCTTGCACCTTCAACATTGTCAAGAATCCATTTTAATTTAGTTGCAGAAAAATATGCATCTAAAACCAACCCTGTTTTCTTTTTGATCATATCAATATGACCAGCAGCTTTTAATTCATCACAGTATTTAGCTGTTCTTCTATCTTGCCAAACAATTGCATTGTAAATAGGTTCGCTAGTTTCACGATCCCAAACTATTGTAGTTTCTCTTTGATTTGTAATTCCAATGGCAGCAATCTCTTCACCTGAGATTCCTTCTTGAGCTGTAACTTCTGCAGCAACAGATATTTGAGAAGACCAAATTTCATTAGGGTTGTGTTCTACCCATCCCGGTTTAGGAAAAATTTGTTCAAATGGCTTTTGAGATGTTCTTACAATTTCTCCATTATGATTAAATAAAATCGCTCTGGAAGAGGTCGTACCTTGATCTAAGGCTAAAATTAATTTATTTTTCATTATATAAAATTTGGTTATTATTTATTTTTAAGTATTTACAAAATATAATTCATTGTTACTTGAACATAATCAGCGACTTGTTTTTCTTCCCAAGCCTTATTTTCACCTAACTCAACAGCCATGGCGCTTGCAACTTTAGGAGCCATTTTAATGCTTTCTTTGGCATCTAATAACTGGCAACGCACTCTACGCGCTAAAACATCTTCAACAGTTCGTGCCATTTCATGTCGCACAGCCCATACTACCTGTGCTTTCATAATCCCTAATGATGCACTCAATAATTCACTCATTCCATCTTCCTTAGATATTTTTACAATTTCATTTTCATCACTACCATAAAAATATAAAGGGTTGTTATGATCTACATTTTCCTTATATCCATGTATTTTTAAATGTCTTGTTTTTGTTGGAATATGTGACCAACCATGTCTCTTTTCAGTTTTATCAACTAAATCCTCACCCATTTTTCTATAGGTTGTCCATTTTCCACCCACCATAGTCAATAACCCAGAATTGGATTCAAATATTTTATGACTTCTAGAAATTTCTTTTGTTTTCTTTCCTTCACCTGTTGCTGCTAAAGGTCTTAAGCCAGCAAATACACTTAATACATCACTTCTTTTAGGGGCTTTCTTTAAATAACGGGCAGCAGTTTTTAAAATAAATTCAATTTCTTCTTCTAAAGCAATTGGTTCTAAAGATTCCTTTTCAATAGGTGTGTCAGTTGTACCAACAACAACTCTTCCGTGCCATGGTACTAAAAATAATACTCTACCATCATCGGTTTTAGGAATCATAATGGCATCGTTATCAGGTAAAAATGATTTATCCAATACTAAATGTACACCCTGACTAGGCGCAATCGTTTTTTTAGCATTTGGTGAATCCATTTTCAAAACATCATCTGCAAAAACACCAGTAGCATTTACAACTTGATTTCCTTTTATTTCGAATGTTTTATTAGTTTCTTCATCAACAAATTTAACTCCAGATACTTTTCCAGCATCATCTTTTAATAATCCGGTAACTGAGCAATAATTTAAAACTATGGCTCCCATTTGTTCCGCTGATTGAAGCGAATTTATAGCCAAACGCGTATCATCGAACTGACCATCATGATACACAACACCTGCAGATATTTTATTAGGATTAATAGTGGAAATACGTTTTAATGTTTTTGCTTTTGAAATGCGTTTTGATCTACCAAGACTTAATTTTCCAGCCAATAAATCATATAATGTTAAACCAACAGTATATTGAAGCTCATCATACAATCCGTGTGTTGGAATTATAAAAGATTGATTTTTAACTAAATGCGGGGCATTTTGTGTTAATAGACCTCTTTCAACAACAGCTTCTCTAACTAAACCAACATCACCCTGTGCCAAATATCTAACCCCACCATGGACTAGTTTTGTGCTTTTACTGGAAGTTGATTTTGTAAAATCAGATTTTTCTAATAAAATGGTTGAATAACCTCTAGCTGATGCTTCTAATGCAATACCAATTCCGGTTGCGCCACCACCAATAATAATAAAATCAAATTCTTTAGAATTTTTACTAATTTTAGCAATCATTTCACTTCTTTTCATATCTCAAATTTATTAAATCAATAGATTCTTTTTCTTTATTACACAACAAACATAAAACAAATCGAAAGCTTTCGAAAGCTATTTTGTATTTTTTTTCGAATTCTATGACTTTTATCAGCTTTCTTAATGTTTCTTATTTGGTAATACTAAATAAATAACTGTAATATTGGTAGTTATAAACGTTGCAAAGTCTTAAACAAAAAGTAAGTAGTTCCAAATCATGAAATCAGTAAAATTTATTTCGAAATCATTCGAAATCAATCAACATTGATGTATATTTGTTAGACTAAAATTTTTTATGATGCTTTTAAATATAGCCGAACGCCACAAATTAATATTAAAAAAGTTAGAAGAAAATGGCTTTGTTGAAGTGACTGATTTAAGCAAAGAATTTGATGTGTCACTAGTAACTATTAGGAAAGACCTGAAAGCCTTAGAAGGAAAAAAATTACTTTTTCGTTCTCATGGAAGAGCGATTCCTTCCAATCCTTATACTACAGAATACCATGTAAATGTTAAGGAGAAAATTCAAACAAAAGAAAAAAGACGCATTGCAATTGCAGCTGGTTTGAATTTAGAACCTAACGATAGTATAATTATTGCATCAGGAACATCTGTTATAGAGTTTTCTAGACATTTAAAACCAGTTGAAGGCTTAACAGTGCTAACAGCATCCTTAAATACAGCCTTAATTTTATCGGAAAATCCAAATATAGATATCATTCAATTGGGTGGAATTGTGAGGCGAAGTTCTTCATCTGTTGTAGGGCCAATTAGCGAGAAAATGCTTGCTGAATTTACCTTTACCAAGTTATTTTTAGGGGTTGACGGAATAGATTTAGACTATGGGCTTACCACAACAAACTCCATGGAAGCATCATTGAATAAAGAAATGATTAAAGCTGCGCAAAGAATAATTGTATTAGCAGATTCCTCTAAATTTGGTAGAAAAGGTTTTGGTAGAATATGTGGTCTTGAAGATGTTCATCATATAATTACAGATACTGGAATTGATGAAAAAATAAAAGAGAGACTTATTGAATTGGGTATAGAGGTGACAGTTGTATAGCTTTTTTGCAAAAATTAATCTTAGTATCTCATAAAATTTAAACCTGAATTTATAAAGCAAGCTTTATAAATTCAGGTTTATTAATATATTATTTAAATTTAAATACTGTTAAAAACCTAAAATAGGTTATTTATTGTTTTCAACTATATACTGCATCATTTTTTCTACCAGATGCACTCTGTCCATTCCTCTTACATTATGTTCGTGCATAGGATAAGTGAAAAAATCTATTTGTGTTTTTTGTTTTACAGCTTCTTGTAATAAACTCATACTGTGCTGCGGAACAACAACTGGATCGACACTTCCGTGGATAATCAACATTTTACCATCTAAATTTTTGATGTAGTTGGCAACTTTTGCTGTTTCATACCCTTCAGGATTTTCTTGCGGAGTATCCATATAACGTTCACCATACATAACTTCGTAATATTTCCAGTCAATTACAGGCCCACCAGCAACGGCTGTTGTAAACATTCCAGGATTACGGAGCATTAAACTAGTCGTCATAAAACCACCATAACTCCAGCCATTCACCGCAATGCGCTCAGCATCAACATAATCTAACGATTTTAAGTACTCAACACCCGTTAATTGATCTTCAATTTCTAGATTTCCTAGGTTTCTATGGATACTACTTTCAAAAGCGAAACCTCTATTGGCAGAACCTCTATTGTCTAATGTAAAAATGATGTAATTTTCTAAAGTTGCAAAAGCGGGCATCCATAAACTTGCTCCACCAAGCCAAGAATTTGTATTCATTTGTGCGTGAGGACCTCCATATACATAAATTAATACAGGATATTTTTTTGAAGCGTCAAAATTGGATGGTTTTATAATTCTAGAATATAAATCCGTGCCATCATTTCCTTTTAAAGTTAAAAATTCAGTAGTTCCAACTGTGTAATCTTCTAATGGATTTTTAGCCATATGCACTAAAGTTGATGTTCCCTTTTTTGTATCAACAATCAAGGTGTTATTTGGAGTTTCTAAATTACTATAACTATCAATTAAATAATTTCCATTAGTACTTAATTGCGTTCTATGTGTCCCTAATTCTGAAGTTACCTTTTTAAATTTTCCGTTTTTTAAATTTACTTTATAGGAATGAGCTTCTCTAGCATCCTCTCCAGTTCCAGTAATAAATACATTTTTCCCTTTTTCATCAAAACCTAAAACTCCAGTAACAACCCAATCAAATTTAGTTAGTTGTTTTACCAATTCCCCATCAGTTGTATAGTGGTATAAATTCATAAAACCATCACGTTCGCTAAACCATAAAAAGTTGGTTGTGCTATTTGGTAAAAACACGGCATCGTGTTCTGGTTCTGTCCATTTATCGTTCATTTCTTCAAAAAGCGTATTCACTTTTTTACCAGTGGCTACACTATATTTATTGTACCATACATGGTTTTGACCTCTATTAATCTCTGCAACCAAAACGTACTTTTCATCTGGAGTCCAAGATAAATTTGTTAAATAATGTTCGTCTGAAGTATCAATATCTAAATAGGTTGTTTTTTGATTTTTTAAGTTAAATATTCCAATTTTAGCTTGTTCACTTGCTTGACCAGCCATTGGATATTTTATATTTTTTAAAGAAGCAGGGTAGGAGTTGATATCTACCAAAGGGTAATCCCCTACATTGCTTTCATCCTTTTGATAAAAGGCTAAAAAATTTCCTTCTGGACTCCAAAAAGTACCTTTAGTAATTCCAAATTCACTCCTGTGTATTGCTTGTCCGGATACTATATTTTTGTCTTCAATATTAGTAACTGCAATTTTTGAGTTTGAAGCAGTGGCAAGGTATAAATTATTATCTAAAGTATATGCAACAGCCTTCGCTTTTGAATTGTATTCGTTGTTTTCAGCACTGTCATCAAAAGTAATTGTTGTTTCTTTGGAATTCGTTACATAATTAAAAACTTCGATAGCATTTTTAGTTCTAAAAGCTAAAGAACTTGCATCAACTTCTTGAATGTATGGCATTCTTTTTAGTTGAGGGTATGCTTCTTGAAGGTTTACTAAGCTCGTTTCTTTTACAATTTCAGATGTTCTAGCATCTGTAAAGACAAAGTTGTTTTCTTTTTCAAAAACATAATTATCAGTATTTTTTACCCATTTTAAATTTGATAAAGAAATAGGGTATAATCCTTTATAATAGCCTAAAACGGCATCTTCAAGAGTTAATTTTTTTTGTTGAGAATAGCCTAAAATAAACGTGCAAATAAATAAAAACGAAAGTATTTTTTTCATTGGAAAATATGGTGTTTGTTATAAGAAGTAAAGTTAATTAATTCAGTTATTTTTTTACTGAATTTTATCAGTTTGTTTGAAATTAATACGCGCCATTATTGGAAAATGATCTGAATATTTTACAGGATAGGTTTTATAGTTGTTCACTTCAATATTTTTATCAGTTAAAATAAAGTCTATTCTAAAAGAAAATTTATAATCGAATGTATTTCCAAAACCTTTTCCTGCTATTTCAAAGGCATCATTTTTATTAGTTTTTAAAGTATTATAAACCCAAGAAAAAGCATTGTTATTAAAATCGCCACAAATAATAGATTTGTGTTTACTTTTTTCTTCATGCTGCAGTATTAATAAAGCCTGATTTGCTTGTTTTTTAAACGCATTTTCAACTCTAATTTTAAGTATTTCAGAATTTTCTTGTGTTAAAGTTTCTTTTTCAGGGTTTATTTTTAGCGATTCTAAATGCACATTATAAACTCTAATAGTATCTTTTTCTTTAATTAAATCTACAAAAATGGCATTGTTAGTGCTGTTAGAAAAATTTAAAGAACCTGAATTAATAATTTTATATTTCGAAAAAATGGCGTGTCCAAAATTATTTTGGTTCGTTCTTATCTTAACGTAACTGTATGGATATTCTAAATCAAGTTTTTTTGAAGGATGAAATTCTTGAATACATAAAATATCTGGAGATTTTTCGTTGATAAAATCATATATTTTTTTATCAATATCTTTTTCATCAATCCAGTTATACAGATTAAACATCCGTACATTATAGCTCATAATTTTAACATCATTAGTCAATAATACCTTCTTTTCAGAAAAACTATAAAATTTTGTAACGTATTGAAATCCAATAAGTAAAATAATTGTTGAAAGTAAGAATTGTTTTTTAAATTTTAAAATCCAATAGACTATAAAAAGAAGATTTACAATAATTAAAAAGGGAATTACAAGACTTAAAAACGAAAATAGGGAATAGGAGTTTGGTGAAATATAAGAGCCTAAATATGAAAAAAGTAAAATTGCCGCTAAAAGGGAATTGATGATAAACAGCAACTTATCTAAAATTGATAATTTTTTCATGGCTCCTTTTATTATTTTTTCCCTGCTCTAAATAAAAAATCTTTTTCTTCTTGTGTTAAACTTTCGTAACCAGACTTGCTAATTTTGTCTAATATAGTATCAATTTTACGTTGTCTAGATATAGAGACTTCATTTTTTGAAGCACGTCCTTTAGATTTATGAACTGTTCTTAAAGGTGTATCTTTTTTTGACTTCATAAAATTAGTGAAATAATTTAAGATTGCTTCAAACCATTTTCCAATATCATTTCCTTTGTCTAATTGTTTTGCATAAATAAATCCAAATATAGCACCACTTAAATGTGCTATAGCTCCACCATTGTCTGGATTTGCTAATTGCAATATACTCATAGCAACCCAAATTGCGGCCAATACCCATAATTCTACACTTCCAATAAAACGTAACTTTAATGCATATCTTGGAACTTTTGTAGCAATAGCAACAAATATGGTACTCACTGCTGCGGAAGCACCACCTAAAGGCGCACCGCTTTTAGCGGTAAAATAATTAAAACTTAAAAATGCAATTGCACCAACAATAGCACCTAGAAAGTAAAAATTAAGAAATTGTTTTTTTGTGAAAAAATCTAAGAACAGATTACCAATATAATAGAGTACAAGTAAATTGGATAATACATGGAATAATCTTTCGTGAATAAAAGCATACGAAATGAGTGTCCAAGGTTTGTATAAAAAACTGTCTAAACTTGAAGGTAAAGCAAGCCATTCAACACTAAATTTAGTAAATAGCACAGTAATTAGAAATAAGAATACATTTACATATATTATTTTTTCTACAGTGTTTGCTTTGTAAAAAGCGTGTTTTATGTCGTTTATTATATTCAAGTTAATTCCAGCGTTTAAATTGGTTTTGTTTCCAATACCAAGCGATTAAAAATCCGATTAAAGCCCCACCCACGTGTGCAAAATGTGCAACGTTACCGATAGAGTATTTTGTCATTCCAAAAAATAAATCTCCTAATATAATTGCAGGAATAAAGTATTTTGCCGCAATCGGCACTGGAAAAAATATCAATGCTAGTTTAGCATTCGGGAAACTCAGACCAAAGGCGACTAAAATTCCATAAACAGCACCAGAAGCCCCAACTGCAGGGGTATGGTAGGTTGCATAAAATTCATTTAGTTTAGTTTCAGATAGCGTTTCTAAAATACTGTTGTTATAACTTCCTGTATTTAATATATTTTGAATGTCTGTAGCAGATAAACCCATTCCTATGAGTTGGTCGTACACGCCGTTAAACTGATAATAATTTACCAAAGTATAAATTACACCTGCTCCTAAACCTGCAGAAAGGTAGAAAAATATAAACTTATTTTTTCCCCACATTTGTTCTAAAGGTGTTCCAAAAGCCCATAAACCGTACATATTAAAAAGAATATGTGCAAATCCACCGTGCATAAACATGTGTGTTGCAAATTGCCAAAAACCAAATTTTTCATTTTCAGGAAAATACAATGCAAACATACTTTGCAAATCAAATCCTTGAATAAGTTGTGGTGCTATAAATAAAATTACATTTATTATTATAATATGCTTAACAGCTTCGGTAATTCTTCCCATAATTTAAATTTTTAACAGCGTATTAGTTGTTAAATTTTTTATCTATTTCATCAATATTTATAGTTACAAAAGTAGTTTTTCCAAATGGAGATAAATCGGGTTGTTTACAAGAAAATAGTTTATTTACTAATTCTTCTTGTTCTTTTAAATCTAATTTACTTCCTGTTTTAATCGCTAAACTTTTGGCCAAACTTTTAGACATAATATCTAGTTGGCTAAAACTTGTGTCTGGAATATCATTTTTAATATCTTCTAATAATTGCTCTATGATTATTGTTATCTGACTTTCAACAATGGTTACCGGCATTCCTTTTACAATAATGGTATCATCTAAAATGCTATCAAATAAAAAGCCAATATTTTCTAAATCTTCTTTGATGTTTTTTATTAACTCAATGTCGGATTTATTAAATGAAATCTCTAAAGGAAACAATAATTGTTGACTCATTGCTTCTTTAACGGTAATATTTTCTAAAAATTCTTCATATAATATGCGCTGATGTGCTAAATTCTGGTTGATATAAACAATTCCAGATTTTATACTACTTACAATATATTTATTATGAATTTGATAGGTTTTACTGTTTGATGAGGTTTCAGAAAATAGCCCAGTGCTAACTGTTTCAGATTCGACTTCTATATGATCAACATTTATTCCAGTATACAAACTTTGCCACTGCGAAGCAGTTTCTTTTTTATAAGGGTATTTTAAAATGCCTTTATCATCAGATTTAAACGGATTAAAATTTGGATCTACCTGTACTTTTGGAGTGCTCGATTTTTTATCTTTAAACTCATAGGGAGTATCAAAAGAGGCACTTCTTTCAAAATCCAATACCGGAGCAACATTATATTGTCCTAAACTATGTTTTATAGTGGAACGTAAAATGGCATATAAGGTTTTTTCATCGTCAAATTTAATTTCAGTCTTTGTAGGATGAATATTGATGTCGATACTTTTTGTTGGAACTGTTAAAAACAAAAAATATGTTGGAAAATAGCCTCCAGAAAGTAACTTTTCAAAAGCACTAGTAACCGCGTGATTTAAATAGGCATTTTTAATAAACCTATTGTTTACAAAAAAGAATTGTTCGCCTCTTTTTTTCTTTGCAAATTCAGGTTTTGTTACAAATCCGTTAATTTCAACAACATCGGTAACTTCGCTAATTGGAACTAATTTTTCGTTCGTTTTTTTACCTAATATAGCAACTATACGTTGACGTAAATTGCTAGAAACCAAATTGTAAATTTCACTTTCGTTATGGTAAAACGAAAAAGAAATTGTTGGATGTGCCAATGCTACACGCTGAAATTCGTTAACAATATGACGGGTTTCAATAGTATTTGATTTTAAAAAATTTCTTCGGGCTGGAATGTTGTAAAATAAATTTTTAACTGCAATAGAAGTTCCTGTTGTTGTTGCAATAGTCTCTTGTGAAACTAAGGTGCTTCCTTCAATTTTTATTGAAGTTCCTAAATCTGTATTTTCTTGTTTAGTTTTTAATTCAACATGAGCAATAGCAGCAATAGAAGCCAATGCTTCGCCTCTAAAACCTTTGGTATGTAGATTAAATAAATCTTCTGCTTTTTTAATTTTTGAAGTTGCGTGACGCTCAAAACTAAGTCTGGCATCGGTTTGGCTCATCCCTTTGCCGTTATCAATTACCTGAATCAAAATTTTACCAGCTTCTTTTATTAATAGTTTAATAGCTGTTGCATCGGCATCAATCGCATTTTCTAGCAATTCTTTAACCACAGACGCAGGTCGCTGAACAACTTCTCCAGCTGCAATTTGGTTTGCAACATGGTCAGGTAAAAGCTGAATAATATCCGACATTAAAATAATTTATGTAATTCAAAAATATATGCCACAATACCTACTAAAATAGCAATGATAATTGCCAATCGTAAGTTTGTACCTTTATCTGTAGCACTTCTTTTATTTTTAACCCAATCGTTTTTTAGATTGCTTTTAGAAATAGAAATTTTTGGAATATTTCCTTCTTGATCTTTATCTTTATTACTATGGTATTTTTCCTCTAACTTTTGCAAACGTTCTTTGCGCTCGTTATAATAACGAGGCTTATAATCAAAAACATAGTGTGCACGAGGCTTAAATAATTTACCAAACATAAAATATGGGTTCTACAGTAATTCTCAAAATTACTGAATTATAAAGTTGTGGTCAAGTTTTTTAAAAAAGAAGCGTGTTAAAACTCTCTTAAAGCTGCCATTTTTATTGCAGCAATGGCACTTTCTATACCTTTATTTCCGTGTTTTCCTCCAGAACGCTCTAAAGATTGCTGTTTTGTATTGTCTGTTAAAACACAAAAAATAATTGGAACATCGTATTTAATATTTAAATCTTTAATTCCTTGGGTTACCCCATCACACACAAAATCGAAATGTTTTGTTTCTCCCTGAATAACATTTCCAATAGCAATAATTGCATCTATATTTTGAGATTCAATCATTTTTTTACAACCAAAAACAAGTTCAAAACTTCCAGGAACATCCCATTTTATAATGTTTTCTTTGGTTGCACCGTTTTCGATTAATGCTTGTTCGGCACCCAAATATAAGTTTTCAGTAATATCTGGATTCCATTCAGAAACAACAATCCCAAATCGAAATTTCTTCGCATTTGGGATTGTAGCTTTATCGTAATAAGATAAATTAGTTGTTGCCATTACAACTTAGTTTTTTGATGCAAATGTTGCTTTATTAATATAAATATCTATATTTTTAGCTTCAGTTGCATTTGGATATTCTTCTTTAATTTGTTTGAAAAGATCTAAAGCTTTACTATAGTTCTCTATTTCCATCGCTGTATTTGCAGCTTTGAATAAATATAAAGGTGTAGAAAAATTATTTTCTCTTAATTTTGCAGCCTTTAAATAATAATCTAACGCTTCTTTTGGTTGATTAATATCGGCAAAAGCATCACCTATAGCACCTTTAGCAGTTGGTCCTAATAATTCATCATCCGAAGAAAAATCTTCTAAATAATCAATTGCTTCTTTGTAATTTTTCAATTTTAAGTGAGAAATACCTGCGTAGTAGTTTGCTAAGTTTCCTGCTTTTGTACCACTATATTCACTTGCAATATCGGTAAAACCATATTTCCCATCAGCTCCTTCTAAACCTAAAACCAATAAAGAATCTACTGCTACAGAAGTTGTTAAAGCATCTTCAAAATATGCTTTTGGAAAAGCCAATTCGTCAGCAGCTACTTTTTCTTGAGGCGCTTTCACAAATTTTTGATATGCTAAATAACCTAAAATACTTGCAACAATTAAACCTAGAACAATAAATATTGTTTTTTGGTTTTTTATTATAAATTGTTCTGATCTTGATGCAGTTTCATCTAAGGTATTAAATACTTCAGCAGTTGTAGAATTAGTTTCTATAGCACTTTGAGTATTTTTTGCTTTACTCGGTTTCTTTTTATATGTTGCCATTTGTTGTAAAATTTGTAGGCGCAAAAATAGAATTTTTAATTGGAAAGTAAAAATGCAATTGTGTCTAAATTTTCATTTATTTTGAATAATTTTAAAC
>CBDUKG010000060.1:0-14414 GCA_965367745.1 uncultured Flavobacteriaceae bacterium
AGTTCCTTTAAAACGTCCGTGAACAGAATCAAATTTTAGTAAATAAGCTAATTGATCAATATCAATTAAATCATTTATTGCAACAACTTCAATATTTGCTCTGTTAATTATAGATCTTAAGGCTAATCTTCCTATTCTTCCAAAACCGTTTATACCAATTTTTATCATTTATTTCTATATGGTTTTATTGAAAAATAGAAGTATTAAATTGACATAATGTCGCTAACACGCAGTAATTCTTTATTTATTTCGTGATGTCCTTTTACAGCATGATCCAATTCAGTTGTTTCTACCTTATTATTAATTAAACCTACCATTAAGTTAGACTTTCCATCCAATAATAATTCAACCGCTTTTACGCCTAATCTAGTTGCTAAAACACGATCAAAACAACTTGGTGCTCCTCCCCGCTGCATATGACCTAATACAGAAACTCTTACTTCATATTGGGGTAAATTTTCTTCAACATAATCAGCTAATTCAAAAACATTTTTTCCAATTTTATCTCCTTCGGAAACCACAACAATACTAGATGATTTACCAGATCTTTTGGTTCTTTTTAAGGATTCTAATAATCTTTCTAAACCTAAATCTTCTTCAGGAATTAAAATCTCTTCTGCACCTGCACCAACACCTGCATTTAACGCAATAAACCCAGCATCTCTTCCCATCACTTCAACAAAAAACAATCTATTATGTGAGCTCGCAGTATCTCTAATTTTATCAATTACATCAACAACAGTATTTAAAGCTGTATCATAGCCTATTGTAAAATTAGTTCCAAAAATATCGTTATCAATAGTTCCTGGAATTCCAATACAAGGAAGGGTAAATTCTTGATTAAAAACCATACCTCCAGTAAATGTACCGTCACCTCCAATTAATACCAGAGCGTCTATTTCTGCTTTTTTTATTTCTTGGTAAGCTTTCTCTCTTCCTTCCTTAGTTCTAAATTCTTTAGACCTGGCAGATTTTAAGATAGTACCTCCTCTGTTAATAATATTACTAACATTTCGAGCGGTTAATACTTTAAAATCTCCTTCTATTAAACCTTGATAACCTCTGTAAACCCCAACACATTCAATATTATAATATGCACAAGCTCTTACAACTGCTCTAATTGCAGCATTCATTCCTGGTGCATCACCTCCTGAGGTAAGTACGCCTATTTTCTCAATTTTTTTTCCCATAAGTGAAATTCAAAAGTACTTTAAATTTTGGACGCAATTTAGTAAAATAAAAAATTAATAGTTACCATAAATTTTTTGGATAAACTCCAGTATCTTTTAATTTTTGAATTTCTGAAGTAACATAGGCCTTATCTTCTATATACGTTACGCCAAACCATCTAGCGTCTGATTTTAAAACCTGCATTGCCGCTGTTTTATTAACAATTAAATGGTTAACTACCAACGGAATAAAAAATTCTGCTTTTGGCTCTTTATAATTATCTTTTAAGAAATCTTCGAAAAGAGATTCGGACAATTCGAAGTATTTTGGTGTAAACCCGAAGAAATTCATAGATACTATAGTATCTTCTGATATTGGTTTTAAAACACCATCAGATTCCTTAAATTTTAATATGCCATCAATTTTTTCAATATGTGTACGTTCTGTAATTCCTGTTAAGAAACCGTTTTTATTTACATTACATTCTCCTCTAGAAACAAAACCATATTCTGAAATTGTGTTTTTTAGAACATAACCCATCATATTAAAATTACTTGAATTTTTATCGATATTTCTAAGTGCCTCAGCAATACCTACAAATGCAGCCCTTCCATAAAAATCATCAGCATTTATAACCGCAAAATTTTCTGATATAACATCCTTTGCCATTAATAAGGCGTGTCCGGTTCCCCAAGGTTTTTGACGGTTATTATCTTTGTATTTTTCTGGAATATTATCTATTTCTTGAAAAACATATTCAACCTCAATTTTACCTTCTAATTTTGGATTAAAAAAAGCTTTAAAATCTGCTTCAATACTTTTTCTAATGATAAAAACTACTTTGCCAAAACCAGCTTGAATTGCATCATAAATTGAAAAATCTAAAATGGTATCACCTTGTTCCGAAAATGTATCTAACTGTTTTAATCCTCCATATCTACTTCCAATTCCTGCGGCTAATATTACTAATGTTGGTTTGTTCATTTTTTAAAATATTATTATTTTATATTAATTAATTTTCTTGTTTTAAGCTCTTTAACTACTGGTTTTACAGTTATTATAGAGTCTATTTCTTTTTTCTTTTTCAATCCTAATTTTTCTAATAATTCTGCTCCATTATCAAAGTCTATTTGATAGTTGATCCCAATCCCTTGTGTATATCCTTCTTCATCCTGTTCTGAATATTGAATTTCGTTTTGACGGTTAAAAATGGAAGATCTTAGTGTACCCGCATCATTTAATAAAAAGTCTATGGTTACTTCACCAATAATACTTGTAGGTTCTTTAGAACCAATTGGCATACTTGCTTTTCCATTTATTAATATTCTGTCATTTATTTCGTATCCAAAATTAAAACCAAACTGATCGTTAATATTTAAATTGTCTATCCTGTTTTTTTCACCAAAAGTATAAACTGGTTTCAATTTAAATTTATTATCTCCTTTATTTACAATATTATCAAATGCATTTGAAAGCAGATCTGATGCTGTACCATATACCAAACCACTTGTGTTAACGCTTAAATCGCTTTCGTTATAAAATGCCCCTGACGCTAACAAAGACACAAAATGCCTTGTTTTACTGTTATCATCATTACTATTTAATTTAAAAGCTAACTCAGATGCTACTGTAGAACTAGAGTTTGGAATTTCTATGTCAAAGGTTCTTTCAGAATCAAACAATTCACCTGAAAAACGTGTTATTAAATCAATTGGTATTTTTCTATTTGCTGTAATATTTTCTAAAAGTGACTTTGGATTTGCGGAAACTCTATGCACGGCTTCAATATTAATATCTGCAGTAAACGGATCTCCATTCCAAGATATACTTCCACCTTTTTTTACATTAAATGGCTTGTTAATTATACCTCCATACTTAAAATTATAAATACCATTATCTACAATAAAATTTCCATACATATCAAACTTATCCTTGGTATCTATTTCTATTTGTAAATTGCCGGTTCCACTACCTTTTAAAGAACTTCCAGTAGCTTTATCTAGAACCATTTCTACTTCAGCATCTTTAGTTACTTCTAAATTAAAATTTAGGGATAAACCTTTTAGTTTTTCAGAAATAAAAGCCTTTCTACTTTCTCTGGCATTTACATCTTTATCTTTACTTACAAACCTAATTAATTCTGATGATGCAACTGTTTTAACATCACTAATTGGAATTACAAACCGAGTACCTTTATTTGTTTTTCCAACTACATCTATTACCAATTTATCGGTTGGTCCAATAATGGTTGCATTTCCTCCAAGAAAACCAGTACCATAATATAAAGATGTCTCTTCTTCTTCCGTATTAAGTACTAATAAATTTTTGGTAGTTAGATCTAAGTTAAGTCTCCAATTATCAAAGTATTTATGAGATATTGTTCCTTTTAAAGCACCTTTTGTATTATTCTGAGTGTCTTTAATTTGAACATCTTCTAAGTTAAAAGTTTGGTCCTCTAATGTAATAACACTTGTACCTTCGAATAGGTAATCTACGTTTAGATATGGAAAATAAAGACCCGCTTGATCTAAATACAATTCGCCTGTCATTGTTGGATTATTAAGTTGCCCTGTTACATTTACACTGCCATACGCATAGCCTCTAATATTATTAAAAACATCTTCTCCAAGCGGACTAAATGCGTCTAGTTTAAATTCTTCAAAATCTACAACTACATCTAGAATTGGTTTTTTAGGTGTGAAATCTATATCTCCAACTGCGGAAAAATTAATGCTATTATCTCTTTTTAATGAAATATCTAAAGCATATTCTGTCATTGAATTTTTCCCTTCTATACCTACTTTTAAATCTCCCTGAAACGAATTATTAATATTAAAATCTGATACAGTTAAATTTGCTGTTGGTTTTAAGCGCTTTTTAAACTGATTATAATTTAAGGTTCCGTTTATAATTCCTCTTAGCTTTAAACTATCAACATCTGGTGTAATATTTGAAAGTTTAACATTTTGAAAGTTAAATTTAAAATCTTTACTTATAGTATCTTGCATGGTTCCTTGAAACTCAATTTTCTGACCTTTTGAGGCAATTAAAAACTGATCGATAGCATATAACTTTGTTTTACTATCAAATACTACTTTGTTTTTTAAATTATTTTCGGGGTTTATAACCCACATATTATTTTTATAAATGAAGTTAGATTTTTGCAACCCAAAAACCGATTTATTTTCTTTATTAAAAGTATGATAAAAAGAAAGATCAAATTTCTCTGTATTTTCTTTTCCACCTTCAAATTCGGTTCTAAAATATAACGTATCACTTAATGTTATGTTTACTAAATGAAGTTTGGAAATATCATAATAATCAGATTTAATTTCATCAATAGTTAGTTGTGTATTAAATAATGGGTTTTTGTTATCTATTTGTAAATCTAATTCGTTTATAATATTGGTGTACGCTTCAACTTTTGGCGATTTTATAGTTAATTTAAATAAATTGTTATTAGAACTAATAGATCCTCTAATGGTAGTTGTTGGAGCTAAAATTACTTCTGGGTAAAAAACTTCGACAATTTTATTATAAATATTAAATCTAAAATTTAAATTTTGATTGGGCGTTACTTTATATGGATTGTAATTTGAGTAAATACTACCTATAGAATTTTGGGCTAATTTCCCCAATTCGTTAAACTTAAATTTACCCTCAACTTTTCCAGTAAGTATTTCTGGAGAATTAATTGTAATTGTTCTAATACTGTCTAAAAATGAAGATGTTATGTTAAAATCTTTAAAAAAGTAGTTCCCCTTCTGATTTAGGTATAACGAATTTTTAAAGTCAACTGTCCCTACCAAATCATCAAAAGAGTTTCCTTTTACTTGAATATCTATATCTCCTTTTATTTTTGAAATACTATCTCTTTTAAAAAGATTTAAAGTATTTAAGTCGCAATAATCTACCGTTGTTTTAAAGTCAAATGTATAAACATCTCTAGATAAATCTGCCAAACCGTTAAAATTCAACTTTATATTGTCGTCATTAACTTCCATTTCACCATCAAAATGCTTGTTTTTAAAAATACCGTTTAAACTGATATTTTTATAAGTATAGTTTTTATATTGATGTTTAGATACTTTCCCTTTTACTGAAGTATTTAAATTTTCTAATGTAAATCCTCTTCCATCAATATTAGCTTCCATAGACAGCAAACCAACAAGGCTATCGCCCATTATTTTACCCAATTTAAAATCTACAACTTTAATAAATCCTTTGTACGAAGCATTGTCAATATTGTCAATATTTGTTAAAACCAGATCAGAAATTGAAGTTCCTAAATCTGTTTTTAGTGTTAATTGCGCATCAATTAATTTTGGAGTAATGTAAGTTTTTCCACTTAATGTAAATCTTCCTAATTTTTTAAATGTTGATGGTAATGTATTTCCTAAAACTTCAGGTAACATTATTTTTAAATGATTATAGTCTGAAGTTAAATTCGTGAAATCTCCATTCATTGAAAAACCATTCTCTTGATTAAAGATGTTTTTAAAATTTAAATCCCCATAAATAAGTGCATTTTTATCGGTTTTCAGTTGTAAATCACTCGCAACAAAATCATTTAATTTCCCATTAATTTTAGTAGAAAAATGTAATACATCATTTGTTCCAAATTTATTATAAAAACTTTTAAGATCTAAAAGAGATACAGTGGCTTGCTGCACTGTTGCATTAATTGTTACCAAATTATTAAAATCTGAAAAATCTTCACGATCGTACGTGAAATTTATATCTGCTAAAATTGAAGACGTTTTAGTTTTAAGAGATGTATTTTTAAAACTCATAAAAGATTTTGTATAGGTAAAATCACTCGACAAGTTTTCAATTTTCAAATTATGATTTTCAATAAAACTAAGTGCTGCTATTTCAGTTGAAACATTTGGACCTGCTACTTTAAAATTAATTGTTTCGCCATTTATATTTTTAAAAAATAAAGGATTATCATTCTCCGAATTTTCATCAGAAATTGCTACATAACCATTTGTTAATTTTAAATTGGTTGCCGTTAATAGAAAACTCGAAGGTTTATCGCTTTCAGTTCCATCATTAAATTTATCTACAAAAATGGTTAATGCATCGTCATCTTCATCTTTATATGTTTTAATATTCAGAACAAAATCGTCTAATACAATCTGACCAAATTCTAATTTATTATTTATAATATTCCGATAACTAAAAATAGATGTTGTTAAGTTTTTGGCATAAATAAGTGTATCTAAATGATGGTCTCTAATAAAAATCTCATTCAATTGTACATCACCTAAAAAAGCTAGGTTCACTTTTTCTATATTAATATCAACATTAAATTCTTTTCTTAAATAATTTGTAGCCGATTTACCAAGCCTCGATTGCACGCTAGGAATAGACAATAATATGCTTACTGCTACTAAAAAAAGTAACAGTATCAGTAAAATTTTAAGCCCTATTTTTTTTATTCGTTTGATATGCGCTAAATTTGCATTTTTATGGCAATTTTCGTGCCTTTATTTGTTAAATTATGATTAAAAATAAATCAATTTACATACTTGGTATTGAATCTTCTTGCGACGATACAAGTGCCGCTGTTATATGCAACGGAAAAATACTTTCAAATGTTGTAGCAAACCAAGAAATTCACGCCAAATATGGTGGTGTTGTTCCTGAATTAGCTTCACGTGCACATCAACAAAATATTGTTCCTGTAATTCAACAGGCAATTCAACAGGCAAATATCGACAAAAAAGACTTAAATGCCATAGCTTTTACACGCGGACCTGGATTAATGGGTTCTTTATTGGTTGGAACCTCTTTTGCAAATTCACTTTCAATGGCTTTAAACATTCCGTTAATTGCTGTAAATCATATGCAAGGGCACGTATTAGCACATTTTATTGATGAAGAAAATCAGCAAAAACCTCCATTTCCTTTTTTGTGTTTAACCATTAGTGGTGGACATACACAAATTGTAAAAATTACAGATTACTTTACTATGGAAGTAATTGGCGAAACTTTAGACGATGCTGTTGGTGAAGCTTTTGATAAATCTGCCAAAATTTTAGGGTTGCCATATCCTGGCGGACCATTAGTAGATAAATATGCCAAACTTGGAAATCCATTGGCTTTTAAATTTACCAAACCTAAAATGGCAGATTTAAATTTTAGTTTTAGTGGATTAAAAACAGGAATTTTATATTTTATTCAGAAAAAAGTAAAAGAAAATCCGAACTTTATTGAAGAAAACCTTCATGATATTTGTGCCTCAATACAATTTACAATTGTTGAAATATTATTTGACAAACTTAAAAAAGCAGTTAAAAAAACAGGCATAAAACATGTTGCAATTGCTGGTGGTGTTAGTGCTAATTCTGAAATTAGAAAAGTGCTTAAAGAAACTGAAAATAAATATGGTTGGACAACCTATATTCCAAAATTTGAATATACCACGGATAACGCTGGAATGATCGCCATTACTGGTTATTTAAAATATTTAGAAAATAATTTTTCTGAAGAGGCTACAACTGCAACTGCCAGATTAAAAGTTAACGAACAATAACGCTGTCTAATTTTATTAAATTTTAACTATCTAATTTAATTCTAAATTGTATTTTTGTCGCAATGAGAGAGGTTTTTAGAAAAATAACAGCCATTTTAATGGTAACAATTATATTGTTATCCACAACTTCTTTTTCTATATACAAGCATTTTTGTGGTGATAATTTAGTTTCAATTACAACCGAAAAAGTAGATAGTTGCTGTGATTCTAAAATTTCTATAAAATCCAATAAACTTAATTTTTCTGAAAAAAATTGTTGTAAAAACGAAGCTACTTTTAAAAAAATTGAACTCTTTGATTATACAAACTCTGTTAAAATAACAAAAAGTCAAACATTATTTTTAAGTTCTTTTTACGCTAGTTTTATTCAAAACTCAACTATTATAACTTCATCAAAAAAATATTACAAAGACTTTTCTCCACCTAAACTTGTTTCAAATAAACAAGTACTTTTTCAAACATTCTTAATTTGATATTAGCTTCTTTTTAAAAGAACACCATATGCCTTTATGTAATTATTGGCTACTTATCAATTATTAAGAAAATATAAATGACAAAACATCTTATTTTACTATTAATGCTATTTCCCTTTGTAGTATTTAGTCAAAAATCTATTAAAGGAAAAATTTTAGACACAAATAATGCACCCATTTTTGGCGCAAGTATCTATTGGGAAAACTCTCAAACAGGAACAAATTCTGACGAAAATGGAAGTTTTTCAATAAAAACCTTAGAAAATAACAAGCAGTTGGTTGTCAGTTTTATAGGTTACAAAACACAAAAAATTTCTGTAGACAATTTAAGCAAAACAACAATTGTTTTAGTTGCTGATAATCAATTAGATGAAGTTAGCATTCAAACTAGAAGAAAAAGTTCTAATAGAGTTAGTTATGTTGTGAAAAACATAATTAATGTCAACAAAGCCGAACTTTTAAAAGCTGCATGTTGCAACTTAGCAGAAAGTTTTGAGACAAATCCTTCAATAGATGTAAATTACAGCGATGCGCTTACTGGAACAAAACAAATTAAAATGTTAGGCTTGACAAGTCCGTACATTCAAATTGTTCAAGAAAATATTCCAAATATTAGAGGAGCGGCACAAACCTATGGATTAACTTTTACACCTGGAACTTGGGTTGAAAGTATCCAAATTACAAAAGGAGCTGGTAGCGTTATAAATGGTTACGAAAGTATTACAGGCCAAATAAATGCTGAATTGGTAAAACCTTCAACCGATAATAACGTTTTTGTAAATGCTTATAGCTCTCTTAATGGAAGGTTAGAATTAAACACGCATTTTAACACAAAAATTTCTGATAAATGGGATACTGGACTGTATCTTCATGGAAATATGAGAGACAAAAAAATTGACGATAATAACGATAATTTTTTAGACGCTCCACTTACAAAACAAGTGAATCTTATGAACCGCTGGCAATACACCAATACAGAAAAAGGTTGGGTTAGTTTTATAAATTTACGTTATTTAAATGATGCCAAAACAACCGGAGAAATAGATTTTAATCCAGATATTCATAAAAACACAACTGCTTATTGGGGAAGTGAAATAGCAACAGAACGCTTTGAAACTTCAGCAAAACTTGGTTATGTTTTTCCAGAATTACCTTACAAAACTTTTGGTTTACAAGTAGCGTACAGTTACCATAACCAAGACTCGTATTTTGGTTTAAAAACGTATGAAATTAATCATAAAAGTGTATATGCTAATTTAATTTACAATTCAATAATTTCAGATACTCGTAATAAATTTGCTACTGGAATTAGCACTACTTTCGATAATTTTGATGAATTAGTTTTAACAACAAATTACAAACGAAACGAAAAATCTGTTGGAGCCTTTTTTGAATATAATTATGATAATTTAGACAATGTAAGTTTATCTGCTGGTGTTAGAATAGATCACCATAATTTATTAGAGACATTTATAACGCCTCGTTTACATGTAAAATATACACCTTGGGAAACGGGAACTTTTCGTGTTTCGGCAGGAAGAGGAAAAAAGAGCGCTGCTATATTTGCTGAAAATCAATGGCTTTTTGGAACAAACAGAACCATAAATATTACCAATAATAATGGCGAATATTATGGGTTAAATCCTGAAATTGCTTGGAATTATGGCGCTTCATTTACTCAAAAATTCGATTTCTTAAATAGAAAAGGTGATATTACTTTCGATTTTTATAAAACCGATTTTAACGAACAAATTATTGTAGATATGGAAAATCCTTCAGAAATTTCGTTTTACAATGCAACATCAAACAGTAAAGCAAATAGCTTTCAAGTTGAAGTGAATTATAGTCCAATTACACATTTTAGTATTAAAACCGCTTATAAGTATCAAGATATAAAAAATGGCTATATTTCTGGTTCAAAACAACAACCAATGCAACCTAAAAACCGCTTTTTTACTAATTTATCTTTTGAAACACATCAAACTGAAAAAGGTGGAAATTGGAAATTTGATTACACCTATAATTGGCAAAGTGAACAACGATTACCAGATACAAGTATTTATACTGCGGCCTATCAATTATCAAAATATACTGCTTCACATATTAGTATGAATGCACAAATTACCAAAGTATTTTCACCACGTTTTGAATGGTATGTTGGAGGTGAAAATTTAACAAATCATAAACAAAAAACACCCATTTTAGGAGCTGACAATCCGTTTGGTACAAATTTTGACTCAAGTATTGTATATTCTTCAGTACTTGGAGCAATGTATTACACAGGAATTAGATTTAATATTGAATAACTAAATTTTAAAAATGATCTTTTCAAAGAAAAATCACGAATACAGAAACAAAAATATAAACAACATGATTAAAAAAACATTATTAATTATTGCAATTCTTTTTATAGGAGTTTCAACACAAGCACAAAAGAAAAATAAAAATGCTAAAATTACTTTTGAAGTAAATGGCATTTGTGAAATGTGTAAAGACCGCATAGAAAAAGCCGTTTTAAAAACTAAAGGTGTAAAATTTTGCAGTTGGAGTATTGAAACGCATCAACTATCTATAATTATGGATGAACGTAAAGTTGATGAACTTACTATTCATAAAAACGTTGCAGCTGTTGGACACGATACTAAAAAAGTAAAAGCTACAGACGAAGCATATAATAATTTACACAGTTGCTGTAAATACGATAGAGAGAATCCGGAATTTGGACATTAAGATCCATAAGTGACTCTTTTTATTTATAAGACCTAACAAGGCTTCACGACCTATTAGGTCTAAAATAGTTTGTAATTCTACATGAAATTAAAAAGTAGTATCCGTTTTTTGCTTTCATACAGAGTAGGCAGGTATCCAAACGTTATTCTAGGAAATTCTTATGGTTTTGTGTTTACTTTTTATGTTTGATATGGGTTCCTGCTTTCACAGGAATGACAAATATTCTAATTATTTCTGAATTTGTTTTACAAAAGCGTTTAAATCTTTACCAGTTGGCTCTTCAAAAACTTCTAAATCGAAGTAAGGAATTGCTGCAATAATATGGTCAAAAATATCAGACATAATAGCTTCATAATTTGCCCATTCTTTATTACTACTAAAACAATAAATTTCTAAAGGAATTCCTTTTGAAGTTGGAGGTAATTGTCTTACCATTGAAAACAACTCTTTACTAACAGAAGAATTTTGTGCTAAATAAGCATCTAAATACTTTCTGAAAACACCAAAATTAGTTAAGTTTCTTCCGTTTATTAAAACAGATTTATCAGCTCCAATTTTTTTATTGTGCGCTGTAATTTCATTGTATTTTCGCTCTAGATATTCTGATACCAAATGTATTTTTTTCAAATCTTCAATTTCATTTACTGTTAAAAACTTTATAGAAGATTGTTTAATTAGTACTGCTCTTTTTATTCTTCTTCCTCCAGATTCTTGCATTCCTCTCCAGTTTTGAAAAGAATCTGAAATTAAACTATACGTTGGTATTGTTGTAAAAGTATTGTCCCAATTTTGTACACGAACAGTTGCTAAGTTTATGTCTGTAACAGTACCATCTGCTCCAAATTTACTGTAAACAATCCAATCTCCAATTCTTACAATATCATTAACTGAGACCTGAATAGAAGCTACAAAACCTAAAATAGTATCTTTAAAAATCAGTAATATTACTGCAGATGCAGCACCCAGTGTTGCAAAACTTAAAATATCCCTTCCAGTAATTTGATAGACAATAAAAAATAATGATAATCCCCATAAAAAAATCATTACAACTTGCGCATAACTTTCTAGAGGTTTGTCTTTATAACGCTCTATAGTTCTTAAATATTTTTGTGTAGATCTTACAAAACTTCTAATAATTTTCACAAATAGAACAACCGCATAAATATTTATAACATCATTAAAACTCTTTAAAAGAAATGGAAAATCCGTTAAAACTAATGGAACTAGACCTTTTAAAAATAACAGTGGTATAATATGAGCAAAATATCTAGAGAATTTACTTTGCACTAAAAAATCGTCGAATGTTGTTGTTGTTTTTACTGAGAATACATCAAAAGCTTTAATAATTATTTTTCTTAAAACTCTATCAAGAACATATGCAACTAAAGTAATTAATACAAGTACAATAATTAAATTTATTGTTTCAGCCCAAAAATCAGAAACTCCTTTATTTATTAAAGCTTCTTTTATAAAATTAACGTAATCAATAAATTTAATAGCATCAATCATAGTATTGTTATTTTAAGCATCTTGAAAAATTATATATTTTACATAAAAATGTAAAAACCCTTTTAAAAATTAAGAGATGTTGAAATTGAAAACCCAACATCTCTAAAAAACCCTAATAGTATAGGCTTATATTTTAAAATTCAGCATTTACATCCCAAGCTTCTAAACTTTCTTTAATTGCTTTAATAAACATTCCTCCTAAAGCACCATTTACAACTCTGTGATCATAAGAGTGAGAAATAAACATTTTATGTCTTATTCCAATAAAATCTCCTTCTGAAGTTTCAATTACTGCAGGCACTTTTCTAACAGCTCCTAACGCTAATATTGCAACTTGAGGTTGATTTATAATTGGAGTTCCAAAAACACTACCAAAACTTCCAACATTTGTAACTGTATAAGTTCCACCTTGAATATCATCTGGACTTAGTTTTCCATTTCGTGCTTTAACTGCTAAATTATTTACAGATTTGGTCATTCCAACTAAATTTAACTGATCTGCATTTTTAATTACAGGAACAATTAAATTTCCATCAGCTAATGCAGCTGCCATTCCTAAATTAATGGCTTTTCTTTTGATAATTTTATCACCATCAACAGAAATATTAATCATAGGAAAATCTTTAATAGCTTTTGCGACTGCTTGCATAAAAATTGGCGTGTAAGTAATTTTTTCTCCTTCACGCGCAAAAAATCTATCTTTAACTTTATCTCTCCATTTAACAATATTGGTAACATCAACTTCAATAAAAGATTGCACATGTGCAGATGTTTGAGTAGACTCAACCATATGGTGGGCAATTAATTTACCCATACGAGTCATTTCAATAATTTCATCTCCTCCATTTACAGAAACCGGAGTTGCTGCCTTAGCAGGTACAGCTTTCTTTTCTGGAGTTATTTCTGGAGTAACTTTAGGAATAACCACTTCTTTAACAACTGGTTGCTTCTCTATCTTACCACTTTCTAAATAACCTAAAATATCATTCTTTGTTACTCTATTATCTTTCCCAGTACCAACAATAGCTTCTAATTGTTCCATTGAAACACCTTCTGTTTCGGCAATATTTCTAACTAATGGAGAATAAAATTTACCAGATGGAGAAATTTTTTCAATACTTGTGTTTTCAATAGCTTGATTTACTTCATTCTCAACTTTAATACTTGCTTCATTCGTAGTTTCAACAATTACCTCATCAGCGCTATCATTATCATTCTCACCTAAGGTTTCAATAATTGCAATAGTATCACCCACTTTAACTACACTATCTTCTTCAAATAACAATTCAATCAAGGTACCTTCAACTTCACTTGGAACTTCAGAATCTACTTTATCCGTTGCAATCTCAACAATTGCTTCATCAAGTTCAATGCTATCGCCAACTTGTTTTAACCAAGTAGTTATGGTCGCTTCCGCAACACTTTCACCCATTTTAGGAAGTTTTACTTCAAATTTTGCCATTATGATTTTTTTAAGTTTTGCAAATTTACAAAAAATATAGCCTTATATTAAATATGTAGGATTTTATTCTACTTCCCGATTATATGAATTTAATAATAAACCCATTTATAAAATCATTTAAATTATTTACACTCTTAATTTATTTCTAATTAATTAGATATTCTGTAATTAGAATGCAACCTAAAAGACTTACAAATTACAATTTGTAACAATAATTACATAGCTATGTAACAAGTATAGCCGGAAAATTCAATAATATTAATTTAAATGATTCTAAATAAGGGTCATTTACCTGATTATCAGTATTTAAAAAATTTCAAAACTATGACTTAAATCATAATATTACTCTCTTCTTGTTCTTAAATTTATAAAAGATTTAAAACAAACAAATATCTAATATTATGAAAAATTTAAAATTAATAGGATTCTTGATGATTTTGGCATCAAGTTTAATGTTTATTCAATGTACAAGTGAACCTATTGCAGGACCTCAAGGGATTGCTGGGATTGATGGTACAGATGGTATAAA
>CBDUKG010000061.1:0-14234 GCA_965367745.1 uncultured Flavobacteriaceae bacterium
AAAGGCAAAAGTTGATAAAACAAATTATAAAATATAAAGAAAAATGAATTTAAGTAGTTTTTTATTAATGAGACACGAAATTTTACTGTTGGCAATAACATTGTTGTTATTGGTTGGTGAAATTTTTATAAGCAAATCCAAAAAAAGTAGCTTGGTACATTTGGCCATCTTTTTATTTGGAATTCATACTGCAGTTGGATTTTTTCAAATTGATGAATCAAGTCTTTTTGGAGGTTCATTTCAAACAAATAATTTAATTCACTTCTTTAAAAATGTATTGAACATTGGAGTATTTATTTTATTACTACAATCGGCTGATTGGATTCAAGAAAAAATTGTAGATCAAAATAGAGGTACAGAATTTTTTATCTTATTATTTACTTCATTATTAGGAATGTATTTTATGATTTCTTCTGGTGATTTCTTAATGTTTTATATAGGATTAGAACTATCAACGTTACCGGTTGCAGCTTTAGCGGCTTATGAAACAACTAAAAGAAAATCTAGTGAAGCAGGGATTAAATTAATTCTTTCTGCAGCATTAGCTTCAGGAGTTTCATTATTTGGAATTTCATTATTATATGCAACATCTGGATCTATATTTTTTAATGATATTATTGAAGTTATCACTTCAACCAACTTAACCATTTTAGGATTTATTTTATTTTTTGCGGGATTATCATTTAAAATATCATTAGTTCCTTTTCATTTTTGGACTGCCGATGTTTATGAAGGTGCACCAATTAGTGTTGCTTCTTATTTATCAGTTATTTCTAAAGGAGCTGCTGTTTTTATATTAATGGTGTTAATGTTTACTGTATTTAAACCTTTAATTCATATTTGGGAAAATTTAGTTTATGTTATTGCTTTAGCCACCATGTTTATTGGTAACTTATTTGCTTTGCGTCAACAAAATATGAAGCGCTTTTTAGCCTTTTCATCTATTGCGCAAGCTGGTTTTATTTTACTAGGTCTAATTACTGGAACGCAATTAGGAACAGCAACTATTGTTTATTTTGTAATGATTTACATATTTTCAAACCTAGCTGCTTTTGGAGTTGTTCAAGCGATTTCATTAAAGACTGGTAAAGAAAATATGGATGATTATAATGGCTTGTACAGAACAAACCCTCAATTGAGTTTGATAATGATGTTAGCGTTATTTTCACTAGCAGGAATACCTCCAGTTGCAGGATTTTTTGGAAAGTTTTTCTTATTTACTGCTGCAGCAAGTAAAGGTTATTATCTGTTAGTTTTCTTAGCTGTTGTTAACGTAACCATATCATTATATTACTATTTATTGGTAATTAGAGCTATGTTTATTAGAAAAAATGAAAATCCAATTCCTTTCTTTAAAAATAAACTATATATGCGTTTAGGATTGTTAATTACAGTAATTGGTATTTTGGTTTTAGGTTTATACAGTCCGCTGTACGATTACATTTATGAATTAAGTGGTATTTATAATTAAGAAATTATGGGTTTACAAGGAAAACACGCTTTTGGGAGTATTGATGAAACAAGAGTGACTTTTGTTGAAAAAAAGATAGATGAAAACCGTAAAGATTTTCTAAAAAAATTATTGGAGCACAATGGTTTTGAGGTTATAATTCAAGAAGAAAAAAGAAAATCGGAAGAAGAGCCTCAATTATATACTGTTGCCGTAACCGATATGGTTTTTAATCCAACTGTATGGGTATTCCAACGCAAATTAAAAACATTTGACGGACATAAAGTCACACAAGATTACTGGAATCAAACTTCTGAAGATACCAATCCACATTATTGGAAATTTGCGGATTAATTTTTTAAAATATATGTTATCCAGCATAAACAGTTAATTAGAGGACTGGAAATATAGCATATCATCAGTATTAAAATCTAGTTTAGACAAACATCATTATGGATTAAAGACTAAAGGAATGCTATATTTTACTGAAACAGCAATTCCATCGTGATAACCAGGAGCCCATTTTGGCATACTGCTAATTATTCTAATAGCTTCACTGTCAAGTTCAGCGTTTATACCTTCCTTAATTTTTATATCATAAACACTACCATCTGTATCAATTTTAAAATCAACTACAACTCTCCCACCAAGATTGTATTGTTGAGATAGAGGGGGATATTTTAAATTTTTCTTTATAAACTGAACCATTTTAGAATTTCCTCCAGGATACTTTGGATGAATTTCAAAATTATAATATTTTACTTTTTGACCATTTTCATCCCAACAATCTCCTTTATTTAATTTCCCTTTTTTATAATAATCTTTTCGTTTTAAAATTCCATTTTTCCAATAACTTAAAAACTCACCATTCTTCTTTCCGTTTTCATAAAATGCTACAAATCTCAATTCTCCAGATTCATACCAAATTTTATGATTTCCGTTATAACTTTTTTTATTATTTTCGGTTAACTTAAATTCAGTTTCAGATTTAATCTGCCCAGATTTATAATAAAATCTTTCTAAAATATTATTATTATCAAGTTTTGCGATTGTTTTATAAAAAGAGGCTTCTTTAAAAGATTTAATCTCTTCAAAATTATCATCTAAATAAATAGTATCTTGTCCTAATGCAAAATTTGTTATAAAACAAAAAAGAATTAAAATATAATTTTTCATAATCATTTTATTAAATTTAATAACTTTTAAATACGCTATATATGCCCCAAAATTTTATCCATAATCCAACTTGTATGTACAGCTGATTTACCTATTGAAGGATGCTTTTTACCATCAAAAAAGAAATCTCTCATATTTTGAATATGATAAAATTGTACGTTTTCTGGATGCTCAATATTTAAGGTTTTATGTTCTTTTTCTGTAATTAATTCAACAGGGTTTTCATCAAAAATAGAAAAAATTATTTTTCCTTTACTTCCATATATTTCTACCTTGTCTTCTCTTAAATTACATCCAAAATTCCAACTTCCAGCACCAGTAATACCATTTTTATGAAGCCAACATGCTGTAATTGCATCTTTAGCTGTATATAAACCTTGTTGATTTAAACTAATGCCTTTTGCTTCTTGGATATTACCTAATAAAAAAGTAAATAAATCCAATCCGTGACTCGCCAAATCGTCAAAATAACCGCCTGGTGCAATTGTTGCATCTGTTCTCCAATTATATTCTTTTGACAAATCTAGTGCATCGGCTGGCTTACTTAAATGCCAGTTAATATGTCTTATTTCTCCTATTAAACCAGCATCAATCCATTCCTTAATTTTTGTAAATCTTGGTAAACTACGGCGATAATAAGCGACAAACAAAGGAATTTTGGCACTTTCAAAAGCTTGGAGAATTTGTAAACTATCAGCATAATTTGGCGCTAAAGGTTTTTCAATACAGCAAGGTTTTCCTGCTACTGCAACTTTTAAACCATACAATTTATGACTGTCTGGTGGTGTTGCAATATAAACGGCATCTATATCTGGATCGTTTATGAGAGCATCTGCATTTGTGTAGTACTTTTTAACATGATGTCTGTTCGCATAATCCGCTGCTTTTTCTTTATCTCGTCTCATAACTGCAGATAATTCAAAACCTTCTATTTTATAATATGGTGGTCCACTTTTTAGTTCGGTTACATCTCCACATCCAATAATTCCCCAACTAATATTTTTTTTATTCTTGCTGTTATTATTCATTTACTAATATTTCTAAATGTTAAATTTATTCTTGGTGTATGCACTTTTTTCGTTTTTGGCAAACTATGTATCCAATTATGCTGTGTTTCTCCTTTCATAACTAACAAATTTCCAGATGGCAATTGCACATCCACTTTTTGCTTTGTTAATTTATGTTTTAATGAAAACTTTCGGGTTGCTCCAAAACTAAGCGACGCAATAACTGGATTTACACCTAATTCTTTTTCATTGTCTGAATGCCACGCCATACCTTCATTTCCGTCATGGTACAAATTTAACAAACAAGAATTAAATTTTTCTCCTGTTTTTAACTCTACAAGCTGTTTTAGTTTTAAAATTTCGGGGGTCCAAGTCAATCCTATTTTTTTGGTGTTTGAATAAGAATACTCTATACTTTCATCTCCAAACCAAGCCACTTTTCGTTTGGTTATAATTTGCTTGCCAAAAAGTATTAATTCATCGTGTTTCCAAAAATCTGATTTTAGAAATTTCGTAAAATAATACTGGCACTCATCATTATTTAAAACTACACCATAATTTAGAACTTCTCCATCAAAAGGAAGTATGTTTTGGAGCGGATTGGAAGTAAATAAATCCATTGCAATACAACTATTCTATAAAATTAAATAATAGTTTTACCGAGATACATTAGTGTAGTTCCTTTTTCTATTAAGAAATCTTTTGGCAAGGAAGAAATTATATGAATTTCGTCATTATTGTCTTTAATAAACATTGGAATTGCATGTGGCTCATCATTTATTTCTTTTAGCAGACTTATATAATGTTCATTAGAATTAATAGCAACTTCATTTACTAAAGGAAAATCTCGAACTACTTCACTAAGATTTAAAAAATCATCTTTATGTGTAAATAAATAGTCTTTTGGTTCTATATCTCCAGATTTCATTTCGTCTGTTGATATAATTCTAAAGGCTCCATTTTCTCCAAAAATTGACGAAAACTTATCTAAAGCATATTCATTAACTGCTGCACCACCAGTTAATGCCAATAAATAACCAATATCATTTAATTCTACATCCTCCAACAATTCATCAGAATATATATTGCCATCAATCGCTTCAAGACCTAAGCTTTTAGCTTTATTTATATTGTCTGGATTGTTATCTATTAATACTACTCTTCTATTATTCTTTTTAAGGTATGTTGCAATTAATCGTGCAAAATTTGATGCTCCAACAATTATAATTCCATTAGATGTTTTTAAAAATACACCTACCAATTTCGCAAATAATCGTGCTGTGGTTGCATTTAATAATACCGTTCCAAGCACAATCATAAACACCAAAGGAGTAATGTATTCGGCTCCTTCTACCCCAGCTTTTAACAACTTACTTCCAAATAAAGAAGCAATACCCGCCGCTACAATACCACGAGGACCTACCCAACTTATAAATATTTTTTCGTTGGTTTTTAGTTTTGAGCCTGCGGTACTTAAAAATACAGCCAATGGCCTAATAACTAAAATAACTATACCAAACAATAGTGCTGTTTTCCAATTATACAACAACAACATATCCTCAATATTTATATTAGCTGACAATAAAATAAATAGGATTGAAATAAGCAGTACACTTAAAGATTCTTTAAAATATAAGAGTTCTTTTATATTTTCTAATTTGTTATTTCCTAAAACCATTCCCATTACCACAACTGCTAATAAACCTGATTCATGTGCGAAAATTTCAGATTCAACAAAAACCAATAATACAGTGGATAATGAAACTACATTTAATAAATAATGTGGAATCAGGTTTTTATTTATGGCAAAAGCCAGCGCATGCGCAAATGTAAAACCAAAGGTAGTTCCAAATAGCAGGATTTTTCCAAATTCAATCAGAGCTGTTTTAGTAAATCCACTACCTCCACCAACACTAATAAATTCAAAAACCAATACCGCAACCAATGCACCAATTGGATCAATTAATATTCCCTCCCATTTTAAAACTGCAGATACATTCTTTTTTAATGGAATGTTTCTTAGTATAGGTGTAATTACTGTTGGCCCTGTTACAATAATTAAAGCCGCAAATAAAAACGACAATTCCCAACTCAAATTAAACACGTAATGTGTGGTAATTCCTGCACCAAAAAATGTGATTGCCGAACCTAAGGTAATTAGTTTGGTAATAACTGGTCCAACCGATTTAATTTCACTTCGTTTCAGTGTTAAACCACCTTCAAAAAGAATAATACTAATTGCTAAGGAAACAAAATAATACAATCCGTCCCCAGGAAACAATCCATTTTTACCATTCCAAATTGGTTCAATCCATTTCGAACCATCATCAGATAAAAACTCGGCAGCAATTGGCCCTACTAACAGTCCAATTAAAATTAAAGGTAAAATTGCAGGTATTTTAAATCTCCATGCAACCCATTGTGCTAAAATTCCTAAAATAATTATTCCGGCTAGTTCTAACATAGTTATTTTTAGAATATTAATTTATTAATAGATGTAAAGCCTGCAAGATAAATATAATTTACCATTTTCTAAATGGTTTTTTTAATAATGGAAAATTATCTCAATGCAAGGTAACATTACAATCCACTTTAAAAAATATTTTTTCATTAGATAAACATGTGTTGTTTTAAGCGATTTTTAATAAAAGTAGTACTATCAAAAAATACTTCTGTTTATATTCTAAAGTTTTGTAAATTTAAAACCTCTAAATTTTACAAAACTTATGAAAACATCACAAATTCTATTTCTATTAATTTTTGCATTGATTTCTTGTAAAAATGTTTCTGAAAAAAATATTGCAAATAATACAACCCCTCCACTGGAAACAGATTTAATAGCGAAAGCTACAGAAATTCATAAAAGGGTTTTAACCGTTGATACACATAACGATATTAATATAAGAAACTTTACAAACGAGGTAAATTACACACAGGAACTAGACAATCAAGTTAATTTACCAAAAATGGAAAAAGGTGGATTGGATGTTTCTTGGTTAATTGTATATACTGGCCAAGGAGAATTAACCGATGAAGGTTATGCAACTGCCTATAAAGAGGCAATTGCTCAATTTGAAGCCATTCATAAATTAACAAAAGAAATTGCTCCAGATCAAATTGAATTAGCAGTAACTTCTGAAGAAGCTAAAAATATTAACAAAGCAGGTAAAAAAGTTGCTATGATTGGGGTTGAAAATGGGTATCCAATTGGTACTGATATAAACCGTGTAAAAGAATTTTACGATTTAGGCGCTCGTTATATGTCTTTAAGCCATAATGGTCATAGTCAATTATGTGACTCAAATACTGGAGAAGAAGATGATGTTTGGTTGCATAACGGCGTTAGCGCATTGGGAAAAGAAGTAATTGCTGAAATGAATAAATGGGGAATGATGATTGATGTTTCTCACCCTTCAAAAGAGTCTATGCGAGATATGATAGCACTTTCTAAAGCACCAATAATTGCTTCACATTCATCTTGTAGGGCTTTATGCGATCATAGCAGAAACTTAGACGATGAACAACTACAATGGCTAAAACAAAACGGTGGTGTAATACAAACCGTTGCTTTTAGTGCATATGTAAATACCGAAAAAAATAACAAATTTAGAGACGCTACAAATGTAATTTTAAAAGAAGTAGCAGCTAGCCAGGATTTTGAAATAATATCTTGGAGCGCATACAGAGCCTTAAATAAAGAAGCTAAAGGAGCTTATTATTCCAAATATGTTGAAATTAAAAAACTCGCAAAACCTAAAATAGATGAGGTTTCAAAAACATTGGATCCCGTAAATGTTTCCGATTTTGTTGATCATATAGATTATTTGGTTGAAAAAATAGGCATAGAACATGTGGGTATTAGTTCCGATTTTGATGGTGGTGGCGGTGTTAAAGGTTGGAACGATGCTTCTGAAACTTTAAATGTAACTATAGAGTTGGTAAAACGTGGTTATAATGAAGATCAAATTGAATTACTTTGGGGTGGAAATTTATTTCGTGTTTTAGATGAAGTACAAGAAGTTGCTCAAAAAATTCAGAATTTATAAAATTTTTAAAACATAAAAACCCCTAACAGAATTGAGCCAATTCCAACCCCTATACCTAAAACATTAGAAAGATTAGACGCTTTGGTGTTTTGTTTTTGAATTGATTGGATGTCACTTTTAATAAGAGGTGTTTCAGTTATTTTATCGTCATTTTTAGTAATTCCAAAATAAGCATCATTTTCTATTAAAATACTTTGATAAATATATTCGTCTCCGTTGTTTAAGGTAACTTTATAATATCCTTTTTCAGTATTATTAGCGGCTTCATTTAACGAAATTGGCTCGTGAAAAACCTTACAACTTATTAGTAGACTGGAACAAAGTAGTAAAATAAAAAAATTATGAACTAATTTATTGGTTAAGTTATTCATTCTTAGGGATTTTATAAAAGTAATTTTAAATCAACAATTTACATTTTTTAATTTATAAAAAATAATAACTTTTAAAAAATGAGTTCCTTTTATTAGATTTTAATCGTTAAAAATAAAAAAGAAGAATTAAAACAAGTTTAATTAATAGTTGAAAATATTCATAAAATCAATTTTATAATCAATTAAGAGAGCCTTATTTCTCAATAAAAATCTGTGTAAAATAATTTCGACCATCACTATCAGTTTTAGTAGAAATTCCAAAATGAGTAAGACTTGCTATTTCAATAATTTTTTTATGAGAAGGGCTTTTTAACCAACCAGTAAAAACTCCTTGAGCAGTACTATAACCAAATGCTACGTTTTCTGATACAGATTTAGCATCGGTGATTTTTTTTAGTTTTAAAACTCGATCAGCAAAATTATCATGACTAACTTTTCCTGCTTCAATCATATAATCTGTATGATGATCCGCCACACTTGAAATAATATTTAAAGGTGTTAAACTTGAGAGATTATTCTTAATTCTATAATTGTTTACTAGGGTAAATATTTCGGTTTCAATTTGAGAATGCATAACCTGTGCAATTTTATCTTCAATAGTAGCATTTGAATAAATTTCCATTTCAGAATCATTAGCGCAAAATGTAAAAGAAACACTTAAAATTAGAAGAAGTAAAAATCGTAGTATAGAATTGATCATAAAGTTTTGAATTTATATTTTTTGTTTAAAGTTTTTTGTATTAACTTCCACAAAAATACAAATATTTTTATTTTGTGCAACTTTTTTCTGTTTTTACTAAACAAAACATTTAACTCATAAAAATATTTCGGTCCATTCAAATGCATTATAAGCCTTCAGAAGCTATGCTAGCCTTTGATTTTCCTTAAAAATTTGTATTAAGCTAAAAATATTTATATTTAAAGAAAAAAATAAATTTCATAATACTACACGTATAAAATAATGCTTTCAAACCCTTTAATGATTTTTTAAAAAATATAGAAAATGACTAAAAATTCACCAAATGAAGATCAGATTATAGACAGCGTTAAGTTGCCTTTTTACTTTGACGTTAAAAAAATGCAACAAGAAATTGAAGTTTTAAAATTATCTGAGTTTGAATATTATAATGTAATTCCCTTGCGATCTCCAGCTCATTTAGTTGATACTTCTTTACCATTTCCGCCTCCTGCAGATGATTATGCCGATGGTACTTGGACCGATTGGCTTGATACCAAAGAACTATTAAACGCACCATATCTGTTGAGCATAATTGATTCATTTAGAAAAAATACAACTGTTACTTTGGTTAGATTACTTCGTTTGGCTCCAAATTCTGAAGTAAAAGAACATACAGATCCAACACTTGCATTAGAAATAGAAAAATCGGTAATTAGACTAACAATTCCAATAATTAAAAATAATAAAGTTACCTTCTACTTAAATAATACTCCTGTTCCTATGAAATCAGGAGAATGCTGGTATTTAAGATTATCCGATCCTCATAAAATAACCAACTATGGAGATACAGAGCGTATAAACCTAACTATAGATATGATTCCAAATGAATGGATTCGTACTATTATAAAAACTAGTCAGTTACAATCCATACAACAATAATAAAAGTTTTTCGCTTTTTTGAAGAAATTGTACTTCACATTTTATAAGTAGTATTTCTAATATTTTATTTTTATTAGTTCCCTAAATCTAAAGGTAAACTACTAATTATTTTTTTTATTTAGATTGTATATTCCATAAAGAGTTCCTAAAAACAAGATAAAAGGAATTCCTGTATTAATTGGTAATTCTGGGTGTGGATCACCTGATGGTTTAGGAAATGGGTCATTTTTGTTCTGAGAATACCCCATACTACTAATAAATAGTATGCTAATAATTAATAGATATGTAACTCTTTTTTTCACGCTATTTCTTGCAGTTTTTTCAAAAATTATTAAAAAAATTATTATGAACTATTCAATATTCTCTACTTTTTACTTAATTATTATTTTCTTAGATATTTTTCCTTCATTTGTTGAAATTAATACTACATAGACTCCTGTACTCACATCAACTGGAAGCTCAATCTCATTCTCATGTAAATTTGATTTCCAAATTTTAATTTGTTGTCCCAAAACATTAAACAACAAAATTTTATTAATTTGTAATTCATTCGGTTTTCTAACATTTATTATAGATCTATTTGCAGCAACAAGTACGCCTAAATCATTAAATATTTCTTCAATTCCTAACGCTATCTCAGGTTTTGCTTGAAAAACCATTGAATAATTATTACTATACTCCCCATCTTCTAAAGTAATTTCAAATACTCCATTCAATATATCGTAAGTCTCCATTGTAAGATTATCTCTAAGATAAATTTCCATATTAGGATATGGATTTTCAATTGCATCTACTTTTATTTTAATCGGTATTTTGCCATTCGCACTAATTCCAATTGGAACAACTCTTTCAATTGGTAAATTATTAATTGCTTGTATAAGCAACTTGTTATTATCAATAACCCAGAATAAATCATTTGGTAATGCATTATTATTTACAGCATCATATCCATAATCTATATCATCTGTGGTATTATCATCAATTGTTAATAAGATTTGTCTGTTAAAATTATTTTCATTTTTAAAGCCAAGCCTTATTTTTAATCTTGTATCTAAATTTGTATTATTTTGTTGCTTTGCACTACTCGATTTAAAAAAAACTGATGCAGGACTACCTTCACGTATAAATTTTCGTTGTGCATTTCTGAATTTTATTTTTGAACCAGAAGCCCCAGCTCCTGTAACCCCGAAACCTTGAGCAACAGCAATATATCTTCCTGGAGTTTTCCCTCCAAGTTGACTCGGGTTATTATAATTTGGAGCGGGTGTCGATCCTCCTTTAGTTAATAATGCATAACCAGCATGTGCTTCATTATACAAATGAGTATTATCTTCCCAATCATCCCAAATTTCTATTGTGCCATCAATTACGCCTGCATTATCATCAATAAACTGATAGGCGTCTAAAGCACTTGGGAAAGGATTCCCTATTAAATACCAACTACCTGATGTTAGAGGTAATTCAATATCTCCATTATGAGGTTTACCCATAAATACAAAGTTTTGCTTATCGTAAGTAGCAGCTATTGGTGAATGAGTACCTTTCATAGAAAAACCTTCTGCAGGTGACATTGTACCTGTGCTTTTTAAACGTACCCAACTATTGTCATTATCATTCCCATAAATCCATTTTTCAGCAATTTGAATTGGTGAAGAATTTACTCCGTCATTTCCACCTATAAATGTAATTGTTTTTGGATTTGAAGAATCAAAGCCATCCCGTAATACATCTTTAACTGCATATTCTGTTGTTTGTGGTTGACCAATAATACCAACAGGTGAGGACCAATCATTATATCTGTATAGGTTTCCTAACCCTTGTTGGTCTCGCTCTATATAGCCTGAACTTGTAACATCTAATAAACTTTCATTAAACTGAGTGGTAACTAAATAGTCATTAACATCATAGTTCCCATACTTTTTTTGAATTAATTGAGATTCTCCAACAAGATCAATTTGGCCATCAAGTTTTAGGTAATGTGTTACCCATAAGCCTTGACCTAAATTATTTTCATTAAAAGGAGCAATTGGATCCTGAATAGTTAATTCTGAACCATTATCTACTATCAATCCTAAAACAGTTAGGTCATTATTCCCAGATTCAACATCGTTTTTAATTAGTACAATATTCCAATCAATTTTAGTTCCAAATAATGTGCTGTTTGGGGTGTACCAAACAACAGGTTGTTCCCATGTGTTATTGTTCTCCCATAACAAACCACTATTTGCTGATTTATATGGCAATGGAGCTGTTCCATCTTGAGATGTGGTAATATTTCTTAATCTACCGTTAAGACTTCCTTTAGTAGGAATTAAATAACCGCAATTTTCATCCATACGATAGTAACCATCTATATTAGACCATAATAATGGGTCATCATCAGTTCCATTTTGAGTGGCATCTGGACCAGATACTTTAATAGGAATAACCTCTCCCATAACATCATCTCCTCCATTAAGTTTTATTTCTTGATTCATCATTTGGCGAATATGCTCAACGTCTAAAGCCTTATTCCAAATTCGAAATTCATCAATCCAACCATGGAAATAATTAACAGGTTTGTTAGGCGGGTTGCCTGCTTGATCCATAGCACCTAAAATACAATTCATAGAGTTTTGTATTGGAACCATATTACTGTTTTGACTGGCTTTTTCAACCCCATCAATATAAAGTTTATATATACTTCCGTTAAAAGTAACCGCAATATGATGCCAAGTTATTGCATCTATAGCATTACTTGAAATAGCATTATTACCCCAATAGAATTGAACAGTGCTACCAGATAACCTTAAATCATAACCTGTGGTTAAATCATTAGCGTTACGTTTAGAGAATAAACTTTGGGTCCCAACTAAGTCCTCTGGTTTTACCCACATTTCTATACTAAATGCTCCTGTACGATCATAATTATCTTTAAATGTTATATAATCATTATCACCATCAAAATTAATATCGCTACAGCTATTTATGGTTACATCAACAGAATTAGAACAACCATTTACTGTCCAAGTAAGCGTATAAGTTCCTGGTTCTCCTGTAAATGTTGCATTCGGGTCGTTTATATCAGAGAATGTATATGTCGCTGGTAATCCTGTTGAACAACTAGTTGGAGCGGAAGATATTCCCCAAGTTCCAATTTCACCTGTACCAGGATAATTAGGTGTTATAGGTAAGACACTTGGAACTTTATAATTATTATTATATACACCATTATCGTAATTTTCTTGAGCGGTAATGGTATTGTCATAAGCTGCTAAAATAACTGTATCCTCACCACATTCACTAACAATAGGCACTATATTTTCTCCTGCATAAGATAAAGTAGCTTCAATAGTAATAAACTCTGTACCAGAAGTATCATCACTTCTACAACCGTTAATTAAAGAAGTAGCTCCATAATTTTGTACACCTGGAGTCTCTGTGTCAATATTAACAGTTGATCCAGTGGCCACTACAACACCAAAATCGTCTGTCCATTCAATCACTTCGTCTACTGGATTATTTGGGATTTGAATATTGTCTATTGCCCAAGCACTATTTGCAGTACCAGAGTATGTAAATTTTATTCTTAAATTGGTTAACCCAATATAGGGTAGTAAGTCAATTGAAACGTGATTATCATTAACTTTAGCACCTGTAGAACCTTTGTTACATCCATTAGCAGCAGTGAAAGTACTACTACTTGGGCCTGTATAATCATAAGCAGCACCAGGGTCAAGTTCAATATCATAATTAGCACCTCCATCAGTGGAAATTTCAATTTTTAACCAGGCTCCAGCTTCAAGGTAGTAGGCTTGATCAAATTCTAATTGCATTGTAGTCAATCCTAAAGTGCTAAAAATAGGAGTCTCTAATGTAGATAATGGTGTGATTAGGTGTTTATTATTAGGTTTATTTACATACGGAGGAATTCCAGCTACAATAGCAAATTTTTTGTCATCACTATCATAACAACGATCATTAAACCCTTTAGGACCATTTGTTTCTTTCCAATATGTTTCTCTTCCATTATCTCCACCTGCAGACATTTCAGCTTCGCCATCAACTTGCCATCCCAAGTTATTTAAACTAGCCTGGTTAAACAAACCACCATTATTTACTTCTGAACCAACTCCAAATTCACTTTCTACTACTACCGTTACAGTCTCTCCTAAACAAATAGTATTCATTTCTGTACCATTAACAATGGTAGGAGGTAAATCGGGTGGAACAACAGCTAAAACAGCTATTGGAGAAAACCCTAAACAGTCGCCTACATCTATTACAGTTCTTACAAGCGTGGTTACTTTAATATCATAAACTGTATGGGAAGTAGTGGTATTTACAATTGGTGACCAATTAACACCTCCATTGGTAGAGTATTCCCATCGGTTTATATTACTAGCTAGAGCTGGACTTACAGTCAAATTCAAAGCTATATCCTGTTGTATTGTATTTCCACTAATATCTACAGGACAGGCTGTGATATCTATAACATTAGAGGCATCAGCGATAGTTTCTGTTTGAACAATATATCCTTCAAGTGTTCCACTATCTATAGTTGGAGCATTTATTGTGATTTTAGTA
>CBDUKG010000062.1:0-14056 GCA_965367745.1 uncultured Flavobacteriaceae bacterium
CTTTAGGATTTATCAATCCTAAAATTTTACCCATTTCTTGTCTAACAGCATCTAAGGCTTTGTTTGCAGTTTCGTAATCTGCTGCAGAGAAAAATACAATATCTCCAACTTCGGCGTTGGTTTCATTAATAATTCCTGCAGCAATTTCGGCACCTAAAAATTTAATTATTGGCGATTGTAAATCGTGTTCATTTACAATTATATACGCCAAACCGCCTAAACCATTTTGTTGTGCAATGGCAGTCAAGTTTTCAATTTGACCTTTAGACATTCTATTTTTACCTTGTTCTTCAGCAGAAACCTTAATACATTTTACAATTCCGCCTTGTTCAATTGGTTTGCTAAACACTTGAAAAGTGGTGTCTTTTACAATATTGGTAATATCTTGCATTTGTAAACCATAGCGTAAATCGGGTCTGTCGCAACCATATTTATCCATCGCTTCTTTGTAGGTAATTACTTCAAACGGACGTAAAATCCACTTTTTACCATATATTTTCTTCACTACTTCATTAAACATTTTTGTGTTTAAATCTATAATTTGCTGCATACTAGCGTATGCCATTTCAATATCTAATTGTGTAAATTCTGGCTGACGATCTCCTCTGGAATCTTCATCTCTAAAACAGCGTGCAATTTGGAAATATTTTTCGTAACCACTCACCATTAACATTTGTTTAAACTGTTGAGGTGCTTGCGGTAATGTGTAAAAAGAACCTGCTTGTTTACGTGTTGGAACAATAAATTCACGCGCCCCTTCATCGGTTCCAGCGGTTAAAATTGGTGTTTCAATTTCAAGAAACTCTTCTTCGTCTAAAATATCACGTAATAACTTAATTACTTTGTGACGATTTACAATTGCTCGTCGAACATCATCGTTTCTATGATCTAAAAATTTGTATTGAAAACGAATTGTTTCACTTGTTTTTGTAGCTCTTTTTATTTCAAAAGGCAATGTTTTAGAAAGGTTTAAAATCTCCAAATCTGAAGTTTCTAACTCAATTTTTCCGGTTCTCAAACTTGCGTTATAATCGTCTTCTTTACGTTGTACAATTTTTCCAGTTACTGTTATAACAGTCTCTGGTTTTAATTTCACCAAATCATCTAGGTTAGGAAACGATTCTCTACTTAAACGTACTTGAAAAATTTCTTGACTAGAATCTCGTAAATCAATAAACATTAATTCTCCGTGATCTCGAACACTAGAAACCCAACCTGCCAGCGTTACTTTTTCTGAAATGTTTTTTTCTGAAATTTCGGAAGCTTTATGCGTTCTATAGGTGTCTTTTATTATAATGGGAATTTGAGGAAGTGTTTCATCTTCAACTTTTGCCTTTTGCTGATCATTATTGGCTGCTTGTTGTTGGCTGTTGGTTGTTGGCTGTTTACTTTTGGTTGAAAGTAATTCTAAAATACCTTGTCTAATTACTTTTCCAGAAGCTCCTTTTCCAATAATACTAATTACTTTACCAACTAAAATACCAGCTTTTCCTTGGTTTCCAGCTTTAATATCGTTTGCAATAGCTTCATTTTCTAAAATTACTTTTTGGATAGCTTCTGAAATTTTATCTTCTGAAATTGTATTGTCTTCAAAATACTTATTGTAATCAAAAGTAATATCTTTTAAATACGACGTAATTCCGTTTTGCGCCAACACAGCAGTGATTTTTTCAGCCTTAAATAATTGAAAAATTTCGATTAAACTTTCAATACTGTTTATAGTAGCATAATCTTCTGGCTTTATATTATTTACCAGTGTTTTAGCGACAAAAGATGGATCTTTTAACACCTTATTTATATCCATAAATACTTTAGATCGAATTGCATCTGCAGTAAAAAACTTTGCGTCTTGTGGTAAAACACCACCTTTAATTAACACAGTTTCAACAGCAAAAGGCAAAGCGCTAGAATCTACACTTATGGCTTTAATTTCGTTTTTAATGCTTACAAAAGGTAAATCTGGTTCAGAAATAAAACGATAATCTGCCTCAAATTCTTTTGTACGCATTGTTTTAGTTTGCTTTAAGTCAGCATCCCATAAAACAGTAGTTTGGTCTGGTCTAAACTTCTTATGCTCAATATAATAATTGAATTGTTTTTCAATTTCTTCCTTTAAAGCATCCACCATAAACTTAAACGAATTCAAGTTTTTTATTTCAGTTCTTGGGTTTAAATCGTAACTTCTTCTTTTGCGTAAAGACACTGAAACATCCGATTTAAACTCTCCTTTTTCTAGATTTGCTTCGGAAATTCCTAAATTTTGAACAATCCTTTGAATGTATTGTGCGTAGGTTGAAGCATCTTCAATATTACGAATGCAAGGTTCTGTAACAATTTCAATAAGTGGAACTCCAGCTTTATTAAAATCTACCAACGAAATCTTTTTTTCGTGCATTAATTTTGCAGCATCTTCCTCGATATGAACCTGCGTTAAATTTACAGTAAATTGTGAACCGTCGTTTCGGTAACAAGAAACATGTCCGTCAGGAATTATTGGATTGTGAAATTGCGTAATTTGAATATTTTTCGGATTGTCTGGGTATTCGTAATGTTTTCTATCCCAAGAGATTACTTCGTTGTCGAATGATGAATCTACTGCCTTTCCAAAATAAATAGCCTTTGTAATTGCTTCTTTATTTATAGCAGGTAAAACGCCCATTTGTCCTGTACATACAGAACATATATTTGTGTTTGGTGTTTCAACTTCTTGATTTGGACAAGAACAAAACAACTTGGTTTTGGTATTTAATCGAACGTGTGTTTCCAGTCCAATAACCAACTCTAAATCGTGCTTTTTAATAGCAGCATTTAATTGTTCTAATTCCATTATATAATTTCTTTTAAGAAGTTCGCAAACTTCAGTATCAATTCTTCATTATTTTTTGCAGCAGTAATTTGCAATCCAGTTACTGTTCCTTGCGGTACTGTTAGCGTAGGTAATTGCCCTAAACTAAACCCAACAGTATAAGCATCAGATAAATACATTGCGTGTGGATCTTTTAAACTTTCTCCAATTTTAGGAGGAACACTTGGTGTTACAGGAGATAAAATGATGTCAACTTCTTTAAAATCTTTTTTGAAATTTTCAGAAATCTGATCTCTTAAAGCCAACCCTTTTAAATAAATTTCATCAGAAAAACCTTGTGACAAAACTTGGTTTCCCCCAACAATTCTACGTTTTGTTTCTTCTGAAAAATTTTCTGAACGTGTTACTGCATAGGTTTCAATTAAATTTTCAGCTTCAATTCTATTACCGTAATTAGTTCCATCTAAACGCGATAAATTAGAAGCTGTTTCAGCCATTGCCAACGTATAATATGTTGAAACTAAAATATCAGATTTAAAGAAATCTAATTCTTTTACGTTAATTCCTGCAGCTTTAATTTTTTCAATACTTTTTAAAAAGTCTGCTTTTACTTCAGCATCAATAGCATCATTTTCAATAAAGTTTATAAAATACCCAATTGTTTTTACTGAATTGCCGCTTGAAATTGCTTTTTCATCAATTTCTTTTGAGTTTATTGAAGTTTGATCTTTAGCATCTTTTCCACTCATTGTATTTAAAACAATACGAATATCTTCAACAGATTTTGCTAGCGGTCCAACACAATCGGTAGATGATGCATACGCCATTAAACCGAAACGAGAAATGCGTCCGTACGTTGGTTTTAATCCATAAATTTTATTGTAACCTGCAGGCTGACGGATAGAGCCTCCGGTATCTCCACCAATTGAAAATACGGTAAAATCTTTGGCAACATTTACTGCCGATCCACCACTTGAACCACCAGCAACCAAAGCTGGATTTAGTGCGTTTTTTACAGCGCCAAAAATTGTGTTTTCACTAGAAGAACCGTGTCCAAAACTATCGCAGTTTTCTTTAACTATTGGAATTGCACCAGCATCTAATAATTTTTGAATTGCAGTTGCAGTATATGGCGATTTATAATTTTTTAATAAGTTAGAACTTGCAGTTGCGTTAGTTCCTTGTAGCATGTATACATCTTTAACTCCAAAAGGAATACCTTCTAGCAAGCCGATTTTTTTCCCGTTTTTTATTTTGGCATCAACTATTGCAGCTAATGCTAATGCTGTTTTATCTAATAATGAATTTACGGTATTGTGCGTATTTTCTTTAAGTAAATCTAATTTTTCTTGTACCAAAGCAGTACAAGTTATTTTTTGAGTCACCAATTGTTGGTGTATATGTTTTATTTGAGAATCCATGTAATTTTTTGTTGAATTGTTAGGTAGTTGAAATTGGTATTTCAAACTTCTAATTCGTAATTAATCTAATCTTCGATAACCTTGGCAACTACCAAATAACCGTTCTTTTTATTCGGGAAGTTTTCAATAATTAGTTGTTTCTCAATAGCAGAACTTTCAATAACAACATCTTCTCTTAAATTATTAACCGATACGCAATTATAATTGACATTATTTAAAGAATTATTATTTGTTGGTTGTGCATTTTTAATTACATCAAATAATTTATTCACAGCCTCAGATGGCTGTGCTCCTTTAATACTCGACAATATATCGACTGTCATTATTTTACTCATCTTTTCTTAATTTATGTTGTAAGTCAAACTTTAAGCCGACCAAATTACGAAAGTTTTACGAGGGAAGCATATTTTTTTTTACAAGTAGTTGTTGTTCAAGCCTTGTAACCTGAACTATTCAGTCATTTTTTTAACATTTTATTAATGAAACTTATAATCATTAGTATATATTGAATTAAGGCCTAAAATTGTATTGGTAATTTCAATTTCTTCTAATTTGTTAATTAAGTGTATTTTTGTCGAAAATCTGTTAAATGAATTTGAAAGATTCCCAAGAAAAATTAATTCCTACCTTAAAAAAGTATTTTGGTTACGACACCTTTCGAGAGCAACAAGAACAAATTGTAACATCAGTACTTGCAAAAAAAGACAATTTGGTAATTATGCCAACTGGTGGAGGGAAATCTATTTGTTTTCAATTACCTGCCTTACTTTTTGATGGTTTAACCTTGGTAATTTCTCCGCTAATTGCATTAATGAAAGATCAGGTAGATGGTTTAAAAGCAAATGGAATTGAAGCAGATTTTTATAATAGTAGCCAGGAAACTGAAGAACAAACTGAAATTTTTGAAAAGATTTATAGCAAAAATTTAAAATTGTTATATGTTGCACCAGAGAGTTTATCGTATTTAGAAAATATTTTAAATGAAGAGTTTATAAGTTGTATAGCCATTGATGAAGCACATTGTATTTCTTCTTGGGGCCACGATTTTAGGCCGTCCTATCAACAATTGGGATTTCTTAAAAATTTATTGCCAAATACACCATTTATTGCGCTAACAGCAACTGCCGATAAGGCAACTAGAGCAGATATTATTGAGCAACTAAATATCCCCAAAGCAACAAAATTTATTACTTCGTTTGATAGAAAAAATATTGAGTTAGAAGTGCGACCAGCAAATGATAGAATTTCTCAAATCATTAAATTTATTCGAAAAGCGCCGAAAGAATCAGGTATTATTTATTGTTTAAGCAGAAAATCTACCCAACAAATTGCAGACAAGTTAAAACTGAATGGAATTAATGCAGCAGCATACCATGCAGGTTTAAGTTTTGAAGAACGCACCAAAACACAAGAAGATTTTATTTACGATAAAACACAAGTTGTATGCGCTACTATTGCCTTTGGAATGGGAATTGATAAATCGAACGTGCGTTGGGTAATACATTATAATATGCCTAAAAATATTGAAGGCTATTATCAAGAAATTGGACGTAGTGGTCGAGATGGTTTAAAAGCAAATGCACTATTATTTCACAGTTATGCAGATGTAATTCAATTGCGAAAGTTTATAAATGGAGCAACGAATGAAGAAGTACAAGCCGCAAAATTAGATAGAATGAAACAATTTTCTGAAGCAACTACTTGCCGAAGAAAAATATTATTGAGCTATTTTGGCGAATTATTAGCCGATGATTGTGGAAATTGTGATGTTTGTAAAAATCCACCTAAAATTTTTAATGGAACAATTATTGCTCAAAAAGCACTTTCTGTAATTTCGAGATTAAATGAAAGTGAAGCAATTGGAACCGTAATAGATGTGTTGCGTGGCGCTAATAACGCAACAATTTTAGAAAAAGGATATGATACTTTAAAGTCGCACGGCGTTGGTAAAGAAATTTCTTGGAGAGATTGGCAACAGTATTTAATTCAATTGATAAATCAAGGATATTGTGAAATTGCTTTTCATAAAAATAATGCTTTGCAATTAACAGATTTTTCAAAAAAAGTGTTGTTCGAAAGTAAAATGGTTAATTTAACTAAACCAATCGATTTTGTTGAAGAGCCAAGTGTTGAAAAAACAACCAAAGTCAAAAAAGCACCAAAAGATACATTATTTGAAAGATTGAGAAAACTACGCCAAGAAATTGCCTTAGCTGAAAAAATTCCTGCATACTTGGTTTTTAATGATGCTACTTTAAAAGAAATGGAACGTGCTCGTCCGATGAGCGAAGCAGATTTTTTAGATATAAGTGGAGTAGGACAGCGCAAATTAGAAGTATATGGTGAGGATTTTATTGCGGAAATTGTGGCCTTTTCAAATGAAAAAATTAAAACCAGAAAAAAGAAAGATACTCATAAAATAACCTACGATTTATATAAAGAAGGTTTAACAATTGATGAAATTGCAACAAAACGGAACTTAAAATCAACTACTGTATTTTCTCATTTAGCAGTATTATACACCGAAGGAAAACCAATAGAAATGTACGATTTTGTGACTAAGGAAGAAGTTGAAAAAGTACGAAAAGCTAAAGAAAAATTAGAAAGTCCATTCGCTTTGAAGCCCTATTTTGAATTTTTTAATGCTGAAATCGAGTATTTTAAAATTCGTTTGGCATTAACAATTATAGACACTGATGGGTAGATTTAGGCTGAAAAGTTAAATGGTTGAGAAGTCAAAGTGATATATTTTGCGACTTCTAAGTCTTCTTTAAAATGGGATTATTATTTACAATATTTGAGAGTACAATGTGAGTCCTAGTTTCACCATAGGTTATTAATCTATCTATTAATTGTTCTAAATGTTGTTGATTTTTTAGAACTACTTCCATAATAATATTTTCGTTACCAGTAATTCTATAGCAATTCACCACTTCGTCAAATGTTTTTACTGTTTCTAAAAATGGTTTTAAACGTCCCATAAAAGCTCTTAAAGTAATTATAGCTTTTAATTGATGGTTTGTTTCTGTATGAGAAATTTTGGCAAAATAACCTTCAATTACACCTCCATCTTCCATTTTTCTAATTCTTTCTGCAACAGCAGGAGAGGTGACTCCAACTTTTTTGGCAATCTCGGTATTAGATTGACGTGCATTTTGTTGCAAGCATTTTAATATTTTCCAATTTATCTCATCGAGCTTCATAATTAAAGAATTTGGAGTAAAAATATTAAATTTTAAATTAAATATGAGTTTTAACTTTAATTATTAAATATAAAAAGCAGAAATAGGTAGTAAATTTGTGTAAATATCAAATAGAAGGAGTGATGAACTTGAGTGAACAAGGCTTAAATCAATTAGTTATTTACAGAAAATCGTTGGATATATTTAATTTATCCAGACGAATAGCTAATTATATTACCGATGATAAGGATTTGATTTCTATGTATAGATCTGGAACAAAGACAGATAATTATGCGGATAATTTAGTGATGAATGCTTTTAGACTTGTGCCAAAAGTAGTTGAAACTGAAACTCAAAGCAATCCAGGTATTAAGTTAAAATATGCGCAATCTTTACGATATTTTATAGATAGGTTGTATCAAGATTGTTTAAATCTTGAAAGTACTAAAATTCAAGGCATTGATTTTGTGAGAATGCTTCGTAAAGAACTTATTATTCTTAAAAAAATTCACAGACGTTATGTGAAATCACTATTGTAAATTTCAATAATAAATAATAAAAAAAGTCATTTCAAATTAAACTGAAATGACTTTTTTATGTTATTGCTTTTAAAATAATTACATATTTCTTCTATATTGTCCTCCAACTTCAAACAAAGCTTCTGTAATTTGACCAATAGAACACACTTTGCAAGCTTCCATTAATTGTTCAAAAATATTTTCGTTATTTATAGATTTTTGTTTTAATAATTGAAGTTGCTCTGATGTTTCAAGGACATTTCCTTTGTTTAAACTTTTAACAATATTTACTTGATATTCTTTCTCCTTTTCAGTTGCTCTAATAACTTCTTGAGGTAAAATTGTTGGAGAACCTTTACTGCTTAAGAATGTATTTACTCCAATAATTGGAAATTCTCCATTGTGTTTTAAAGTTTCATAATACAAACTTTCTTCTTGTATTTTACTGCGTTGGTACATTGTTTCCATGGCGCCTAAAACACCACCTCTGTCTGTAATTCTATCAAATTCAGCATAAATAGCTTCTTCTACTAAGTCGGTTAATTCTTCAATAATAAAAGCACCTTGAATTGGATTTTCATTTTTTGTTAATCCTAATTCTTTGTTGATTATCAGTTGAATAGCCATCGCTCTGCGCACACTTTCTTCGGTTGGAGTTGTAATTGCTTCGTCATAAGCATTGGTATGTAAACTGTTGCAATTATCGTAGATTGCATATAAAGCTTGCAATGTTGTTCTAATATCATTAAAATCAATTTCTTGTGCATGTAAGCTTCTCCCTGAAGTTTGAATATGATACTTTAGCATTTGTGCACGTGGATTTGCACCATATTTGTTTTTTAAAGCTTTTGCCCATATTTTACGAGCTACTCTTCCAATTACAGCATATTCTGGGTCAACTCCGTTTGAAAAGAAGAACGATAAATTTGGACCAAATTTATTAATATCCATTCCTCTAGAAAGGTAATATTCAACATAAGTAAATCCGTTCGCTAGTGTAAATGCTAGTTGCGAAATCGGATTTGCTCCGGCTTCGGCAATATGATAGCCAGAAATAGAAACCGAATAAAAATTACGCACATTATTTTCTATAAAATATTCTTGTACATCTCCCATTAAACGCAAGGCAAATTCGGTGGAAAAAATACAAGTATTTTGTGCTTGATCTTCTTTTAAAATATCTGCTTGTACAGTTCCTCTAACTTTAGAAATTGTTGCAATTTTAATTTTTTGATATACTTCTTTTGGCAATACTTCATCACCAGTAACACCTAATAATAACAAACCTAAACCATTATTTCCTTCAGGTAAATCACCTTGATATTTAGGTCTGTTAACTCCTTTTTTCTTGTAAATTGAAGTTATTTTAGTTTCAACTTCATTTTTTAAATTATTTTCTAAAATGTATTTTTCACATTCCTGATCTATTGCTGCGTTCATAAAAAAGGCTAACATCATTGGTGCCGGACCATTTATTGTCATTGAAACAGAAGTCATAGGATTTGTTAATTCGAACCCTGAATATAACTTTTTAGCATCATCTAAGCAACAAATTGAAACACCAGCATTTCCAATCTTCCCATAAATATCTGGACGAACATCTGGATCGTTTCCGTATAAAGTAACAGAATCGAAAGCGGTGGATAATCGTTTTGCTGGCAAGCCTAAACTTACATAATGAAAACGTCTGTTTGTACGTTCTGGACTTCCTTCACCTGCAAACATTCTAGTAGGATCTTCACCAGTTCTTTTAAACGGAAAAAGGCCAGCAGTATATGGAAATTCTCCAGGCACATTTTCTTCTAGGGTCCAATGTAAAATTGCTCCCCAAGCTTCATATTTTGGTAACGAAATTTTAGGAATTTGTAGGTGAGAAAGAGATTCACTGTGTGTTTTTATATTAATTTCTTTATCACGAACTTTATAAGAATACACTTCATTTTTATAAGATTGTTTTTTAGCTTCCCAGTTTAAAATGATGTTCCAGTTATGCGGATTTAAATCCATTTTAATTTTAGAAAATTCTTTAAGGAGCAGACCTGTTAAAAGTTTGGTATCATCATTCTTAATTTGTTTTAGAATCTCATCCTCATCCAATCCAATTTGGATTAATTCAGGTTTGCAATTTGTAACTGATTCAATAGTTTTATAAATACCATACAATCTTTCAGCAACTTCTTTTTGTTGCAAACTATCTTTACTGTATGCTCTATTGTTTTCCGTAATTTCAGATAAATAACGCGTTCTGTTTGGTGGAATTATAAATTGTTTTTCGCTAAAATCTTCTAAAAGTTGAATGCTGCTTTCAAAATTTTGTATTGTTTTTTCGTTTAGTTTTTTAATTAAAAAACTGTATAATTTGTTGGTTCCAGGATCGTTAAATTGTGATGCAATAGTTCCAAAAACTGGCATTTCATCTGTAGTTTCTTCCCATAAATTATGATTGCGTTGGTATTGCTTTTTAACATCTCTAAGCGCATCTAAAGCACCGCGTTTGTCAAATTTATTTAGTGCAATTACATCGGCAAAATCAAGCATATCAATTTTTTCTAATTGGGTAGCTGCTCCGTATTCTGGAGTCATAACATACATAGAAACATCGGAATGTTCAGTAATTTCAGTATCACTTTGTCCAATTCCAGAAGTTTCTAAAATAACCAAATCAAAACCTGCAACTTTTAAAATATCAACGGCATCGTTTACGTGTTTAGACAATGCTAAGTTAGCTTGCCGTGTAGCTAAAGAACGCATATACACACGATTGTTATTAATAGCATTCATTCTAATTCTATCCCCTAAAAGGGCGCCTCCAGTTTTTCTTTTTGAAGGATCTACAGATACAATTGCAATTGTTTTTTGTGGAAAATCAATTAAAAAGCGTCTTACAATTTCATCTACGGTAGAAGATTTTCCAGAACCTCCTGTTCCAGTAATTCCTAAAACGGGAGTTTTAGAGGATTTAGATTTTTTTCTTAGTTCATCAATAAAATCAACATGTTTTTCTGAAAAATTTTCAGCAGCTGAAATGGCAATTGCTAATTGTCTGTTATTTTTATGTTGAAGGTCAGACACTTTAAAATCAACAATTTCGCCAGTTGCAAAATCACTTTTCTCAACCATATCATTAATCATTCCTTGTAAACCCATACTTCTCCCGTCATCTGGAGAGTAAATTCTTGTGATTCCATACTGCATTAATTCTTCAATTTCTGAAGGTAGAATTACACCACCACCGCCGCCGAAGAGTTTAATATGTGTAGCGTTTTTTTCTTTTAAAAGGTCGAACATGTATTTAAAATACTCTGTATGTCCACCTTGATAAGATGTAATTGCAATAGCGTTTGCATCTTCTTGAATAGCACAATTTACCACTTCCTCAACACTTCTATCATGACCTAAATGAATAACTTCTACACCAGTTGCTTGAATGATTCTACGCATAATATTTATTGCAGCATCATGCCCGTCAAAAAGCGAAGCAGCTGTTACAATTCTTACTTTGTTTACCGGTTTATATGGTGTGATTTTTTTCATTTTATAAAATTGACTAATTTATTGGGTGCAATTTATGATTTTTTTAAAAGCTTATAGGATATTTAACAAATATCTAACTATATAGTTGGGTGTTTTTAATTGTTTTTTTATGAAAAATATTAAAAAGAAACTTAGGTTTATTAAAAAGCATAAGGAAATGAAAAATTAATATTATGGTACGATTCTTGATAACTTAAAAGTAACAGAAATAGTTAATAAAATAAAACTCAATCACATGAAAGCCATAAAATTACTTCCGTTAGTATTATTACTTTTTTTAGTTGCATCTTGTAGCTCCGTTCGAGTTACTTCAGATTATGATACATCAACTGATTTTTCTCAGTACAAGACTTTTGCCTTCTACAAAAAAGGAATTGATAAAGTTGAAATATCAGATTTAGATAAACGTAGAATTTTAAAAGCTGTTGAGAAAGAATTATTAGCTAAAGGCTTTACAAAATCTGAAAACCCAGATGTTTTGGTAAATATTTTTACTAAATCTCGTCAAAAAGTAGATGTATATAATAATAGTTCAATGCATTTTGGATGGCATCCTTGGTATTATGGGCCGAATTTTGGAATGAACATCTCTAAATATACAGAAGGAACTTTATTTATAGATTTAATTGATGCTGAAAAGAAAGAATTAGCTTGGCAAGGAATAGGAAGTGGTGGCTTAACAACTTCGGGTAATGTTGCTAAAAAGGAAGAAAGAATTAAAGAATTTGTTGCTGAAATAATGTCAAAATACCCACCTGTAATTCAATAATTACAGTTTAATATTAATTAAAAACGTTCTGAAATTTCAGAACGTTTTTTTTATGTTATTTTTGCGCAATGGAATTTAATAAAACAACTCCTTTAGAAGAAGGAGATTACTATATAAACGAACAAGGTTTTCGTGTTTTTACAGAAAAATATCATCTAAAAAGAGGTTATTGTTGTAAAAACGGCTGTAAACATTGTCCGTTTGGATATGATAAAAAAACCAATTCATTTAAAAAATAATAAACAATGCTAAAAAAAATACTATTAATTGCAGTAATTTTTCAATTTTCTGCTTGCTCAGAGTTACAACAAGTTATCAATCAATTGCCAAATGGAGGTATTACAAACGATCAAATTGCTGGTGGTTTAAAAGAGGCTTTAAATAACGGAATTACAAATCAAGTTACAAAGTTAGCTGTAGACGACGGTTTTTATAAAAATGAATTAACTCGAATTTTACTTCCAGAGGAATTGCAAAAGGTTGATAAAACTTTGCGTTCAATAGGATTATCTAAATTAGCAGATGAAGGTTTAAAAGTATTAAACAGAGCTGCTGAAGACGCTGTTGGAGAGGCTATTCCTATTTTTGTTGATGCAATTAAAGGAATGTCGTTTAATGATGCAAAAAATATTTTGTTAGGTGATAAAAATGCAGCAACACAATATTTGCAAACTGCAACTTCGGAAGCATTGTACCAAAAATTCAATCCAATTATTGCAAATTCTTTTCAAAAAGTAGGAGCTGATAAAATTTGGAATGATTTAATTACAAAGTATAACAGTATTCCTTTAACTAATAATGTAAATCCTGATTTAACAGATTATGTAACTGGTGAAGCCCTAAAAGGCGTTTTTACAATGGTTGAAGTTGAAGAAAAAGAAATAAGAGAAAAAGTGAGTAGCAGAACTTCTGATTTGCTTAAAAAAGTTTTTGCTTTACAAGACAAATAATCTAAAACTTAATACTATTAAAAAAGCTTTTCAATTAAATTTGAAAAGCTTTTTTAGTAATAAGATGTTTAAAAATGACTCTCTAACTTTTTATGCAATTCTTTAAAATAATCAAAAGCTAAAAGCATTCGAGATCCATACCAGCTAAACATTTCTCCATCGGCAAAAACAGTAACAGAACGATTTGTAAAAGACGCTATTTCCATTGCATGTTCGTCTTTAAAAGGAAAAGGTTCAGATGATAAGATAACAACATCTGGATCGCCCTCGTGTCTTATTTTATTAATTTCTACTTTAGGGTAACGACTCATATTAGCGTAAATGTTTTCAAACTTATTTAGCTGCATCATTTCGTTAATAAAAGTATCGTTTCCAACAACCATCCAAGGTTTTGCCCAAATAAAATAAGCTACTTTTCTAATTGGTTTGTCTTTAATAAATTGTTTAAAATCGTTCATTTTAAACTCAATTTTATGAACCAAATTATCGGCTTCAGTTCTTCTGTTAAGTATCGCACCCAAATGTAAAATTAAATCAACCGCTTGTTGAATAGTATTTACATCTGAAAAATAAGTTGGAGCTATTTTTTCTAACTCAGGAAGCATTTCAAAAGAGTTTTCCTCCTTATTGCATAAGATAAAATCGGGATTTAAATCTTTTATTTTTTCAAAATCTACTTTCTTAGTACCTCCAACAATATTTTTTGTGGCTTTTAAATGATAAGGATGTACGCAGAACTTTGTAATACCAATTAATTCATTTTCTAAAGCTAAATCGTATAGTAATTCACTTTGAGAAGGTACTAGAGAAACTATTCTTTTTGGAGTTGCTTTTAAGGTAATTTCTCTACCTAATTGATCTTTAATTGTTTTCATT
>CBDUKG010000063.1:0-14050 GCA_965367745.1 uncultured Flavobacteriaceae bacterium
CCATCGTGTAAAGGGCTATTTTTATAAAAAATGCTTTCTATAATCGGTTGATTTATTTCTGCATTCATCGTATCTCCTGTATTTTTTACAAAATCTAGATTATGAGTACGTTCTAAAACAATTAAAGCGCCTGTTCTTGTGGTAGTCATAGATTCGCACGCCGCTATAATAATTTCGACATTCATGGTAGTATGAATCTCGGTTTTAAGAAATTTTAGTTGCTTTAAAAAGCTCCGTTTATTTGTAAAATTTGTAGAGCCTAACATTAATAAAAACTTTCGAACCTCTGGCTGAAAAACAATTAAAATTGCAATTGCCCCTAAACTAATTAAAGTACCTAATAAACCACTTAGCATTTCCATTTGAAGGGCTTGGGTTATTTTCCAGATTAAAACAACCAAAGCAATTCCAATAAATATATTTATAGCTACTGTCCCTTTTAGTAATTTGTAGATATAATAGAGCAGCACAGCAACCAATACTATATCTAGTGCATCAAGAAAAGTAAAATTTAAAAAATCTAGCATTGGAATTGTTTTTGGTAAAAATATAAAAAAGATTGCATACTAAATAACTATTCGCAACCGCAATCTGGAACTTTTGCCGGATCAAAAATAAACTCTAAATTGTTTATTAAAATACCAGGGTTTGAAATTGATTTTATAAGGGTTAAATAATATAAATAATCTTGGTATAATAAATCCTGGTTAAAGTTTAAATGAAGCATTGTTTTAGCACCTTCTGACGAAAAATCTATAAATTCCAATAGGGTAGTTATTAATTCTCCATCTTCCATTTTTGCATCGTTAATCCATGTATTTTTAGGATTAAAAGTCAGGCTTATGTTGTTGTAATTTAAATAGTCATCGCTATTCTCTTTAATATATGTTTTAGATAAAACACTATCTTGTTTAAAAACCACACCATCAAATTTAATAAATGATAGTTTGTCTGAAATAGTGTCTGCATAACTAAAATAATCGAATCGTCCTTTTTTAGAATGGATTCCGTTAGCATGTTTGTATTGAAATTTACTAATGGATGGAATAATTGCTTTTAAAGGTAGCTTTTTATCGATATTATAAATCCAATGTGTTGTACTTATAGTGTTTTTCCTGTTTATATTCGCAATAGTATCGTTGTCTTTAATTTCAAAAAACATCCATATTTGAGAATGATCTTGTAGTTCTTGGATTCCTTTTACCGCTAAAACAGGGACTTTTAGTTCTTTTTTGTTGCAACTAAATAGTGCTAATGGAATTAATATATATAAAAGATTTTTCATTTTAATTATTTAATAATTCTACAATCTTAATAGTTTCAACAGCTTCTTTTACATCGTGTACTCTTAAAATAGTTGTACCTTTTAACAATGCAATTGTATTGGCAGCAGTTGTAGCATTTAATGCCTTTTCGGGTGTTATTCCTAAAGGTTTGTACAACATAGATTTTCTAGATAAGCCTGCCAATGTTGGTATTTCAAGATTTTTAAACAACTCTAAATTTTTTAATAATGTATAATTTTGGTCAATAGTTTTACCAAATCCAAAGCCAACATCTGCAATAATATCGTTTACACCCAAGGCACGTAATTCATATATTTTTTCAGAAAAATAATATAAAATATCGGTGACTACATTTTTGTAAGCTGGATTTACCTGCATATTTTGAGGTGTACCTTGCATATGCATTATAATATAAGGTACTTGTAATTTTGCAATGGTTTTAAACATTCTTGTATCCATACTTCCTGCCGAAATATCATTTACAATGCACGCGCCATTTTCTATACATTTTTTAGCTATGATACTTCTAAAAGTATCAATTGAAATTAATATTTCAGGAAATTCCTTAACTAACATTTTTACTACGGGTAAAATCCGTTCCAATTCTTCTTGTTCAGAAATATGCTTGGCTCCCGGGCGCGATGAATATGCCCCAATATCTATAAAAGTAGCTCCTTCAATAAGCATTTTTTCAACTTTCGAAATAATTGCTTTGTCATTTTTATAGCTGCCACCGTCAAAAAAAGAATCAGGAGTAATGTTTAAAATCCCCATTACTTTTGGTGAACTTAGATCGATTAAAGTGCCGTTGCAATTAATAGACTTCATTATCTTACCACTTTATTTATAACGGCTGTGAGCATTGGAGCTTTATAATCGAACATTTTTGCTAATAAGTCATCTGTACATTCACTTATAATTAACATATCTCTATTTGATTGTTTTAAGTACCCTTCCGTTACCATAACATCTAATTGTTTGATTAAATGATTGAAAAAACCATTGGTATTTAAAATTCCCACAGGTTTTTGTTCAATTCCAAGTTGACTTAAGGTAAGCGCTTCAAAAATTTCATCTAAAGTGCCAAATCCACCAGGCATTGCAATATAACCATCAACCAATCTGCTAATTTTAACTTTCCGTTTACTCATTGTTTTGGTAACAATCATCTCGGTAATATTTGTATGAGCCACTTCTTCGTGACGTAATAATCCCGGAATTACACCAATAACTTCACCTTTATTTTCGATGATAGTATCTGCAATTACACCCATCATTCCAATTTTTCCACCACCATACACCAATCCTATATTATTATCAGCAAAATACCTACCTAACTTTATGGCATCATTTTTATAAACTTCATTAAAACCAAGGCTAGAACCACAAAAAACAGCAACTTTCTTCATTATTTAATAATTGATTTTTTAATTCATTAAATTTGTTCGAAATTTACGCAAATAATTAAAGTTACATGCAACAAACTTCAAAACAATATAACGCTGTTATTAAAAAATGCCGTTCACTCTATATAAATAAGTTACAAGATTATGGCGCTGCTTGGCGTATTTTAAGGTTACCATCTTTAACCGATCAAATATTTATTAAAGCACAACGCATTCGTCAATTGCAACAAAATAGTGTGCGAAAAGTTGATGAAGGTGAAGTTTCTGAGTTTATTGGAATTATTAATTATTCGGTAATGGCTTTAATTCAATTGGAAAAAGGAGTTGTTGAACAACCTGATATTTCGAATGAACAGGCAGTTGAATTGTATGATAAGCATGTTGTTATTACAAAACAATTGATGGAAGATAAAAACCACGATTATGGAGAAGCTTGGAGAGATATGCGTATAAGCTCTTTAACAGATTTAATTCTACAAAAATTATTACGCGTTAAACAAATTGAAGATAATAAAGGAAAAACCATTGTTTCTGAAGGAATAGATGCAAATTACCAAGACATGATTAATTATGCTGTTTTTGCTTTAATACATATAAATGAACAACAATAAATACATATAAATGAAACGAGCATGTTAAAAAGTTTATCACCCAAGGGAATGATTAAAAGCGAACAGCATGTGACCTATAAAAACAATAAGAATAAACACATGAAATTACTTGTACACCTATCTCGATTAATTGTAGCGATAACATTTATTTTTTCAGGTTTTGTAAAATTAGTAGATCCATTGGGTTCGGCTTATAAATTTCAAGAGTATTTTGGCGCAGATGTGTTAAATCTTGAATTTTTAATACCGTATGCATTACAATTTTCTATAGTGCTAATTTTGGCTGAAATAGTTTTAGGAGTATTATTGTTAGTAGGTTATTTACCAAAACTAACAGTATGGAGTTTATTAGCAATAATTAGTGTTTTTCTATTTTTAACGTGGTATTCAGCATATTACAATAAAGTTACAGATTGTGGTTGTTTTGGAGATGCTGTAAAACTGTCAAGCTGGGGAACATTTTATAAGAATATTGTGTTGATTGTACTTATTTTAATCTTGGTTAAGGGGTATAAACACATAACCCCATTGTTAAGTCTTGCATTTGCAAAATGGTCAACCTTTCTCTCATTTTTTGTATTTCTTTATATTGTATATTATGTATTAATTCATTTACCTATTATTGATTTTAGACCTTATGCAATAGGTAAAAACATACCTTCTGAAATGGAGTATGTAGGTGCAAAAGAACCTGCAATTCACGATTTCTTTTTAGAAGCGGAAGATGGTGAAGAACTTACAAGTACAGTTTTGGAAGCTGATAGAATAATGCTAGTGGTTAGCTATAACCTTAATATTAGCGACAAGCAAGGTTTTACTGCAGTAAAAAAAGCTACGGATGAAGCTTTAAAAAACGGTTATAAAGTATATGCATTATCGGCTTCTATGAATGAAGATTTTATGGATATTAAAAATGAATACAATTTAGATTTCGAGATGCTTTTTGGTGATGAAACCATGTTAAAAACTATTATTAGATCTAATCCAGGAATTATTACCTTAAATAAAGGGACAGTAATTGGAAAATGGAGTTGGACTGATGCTGATAAAATTACATTCAATTAATGAAACGAGCATGCTAAAAATTTTGTCACCCAACGAAATGACTAACAATAAACCTGCCTGTGCTGAGCGCAGAAGAAGTATGTCCTTTAAAAAACAATAAAAGAGCCACATGAAACCATTATTACTAATTTTTTTTGGAGGAGGATTTGGCAGTGTTCTTAGGTATATAATTGGTAAGTGGCTAAATAATACAGAAAACGCCATACCTTATGGGACTTTTTTAGTAAATATTTTAGGAAGCTTAATAATAGGTATTGTTTTAGGTTATGCAGCAAAGGTTGCTAATACTTCTAATACCTATGTTTTTTTACTAGCTACTGGTTTTTGTGGTGGGTTTACAACATTTTCGGCTTTTGCATATGAAAATCACCTTTTCCTAAGAAATGGCGATTACTTTTCTTTTTTAATTTACGCCCTAGGATCTATTATTTTGGGTTTATTAGCAGTTTTTGCTGGTTTCTACTTTTCAAAAGTATTTTAATTTACCTTTTTAATGTGCTGATTTAACCTCTATTTAAAATAGAGGTATCTCCGCTTGTCTTAATATGATAAAATAGCATAAAAATATTTACATACCTTTAAAAAAATAGGGTATAAATATTAAATATATGTAAAAATGCATCAAGACCCCCTAAAAAATTAGGGGGTTTTAATTTATAAATATATTTTTGTCCCGAAATCAATTATAAAAATCACTTTATTATGAAGAAAATTGAAGTTATTATTAGAAAATCAAAATTTGATGAAGTAAAAGAAGCTTTGCATCAAATTGAGGTCAATTTTTTTAGTTACTGGGACGTAACTGGAGTTGGAAACGAAAAAGAAGGTCATGTTTATAGAGGTGTTAGTTATAGCACATCAGATATTCAGCGAAGATTTTTATCGATTGTTGTTTCTGATCCTTTTTTGGAAATTACTATTGATGCCATTTTAAAATCTGCAGGAACAGGATCTGTTGGAGATGGTAAATTGTTTATTTCAACAATAGATGAGGTTTATAGAATAAGAACTAAAGAAAAAGGTATAAAGGCTATAAACTAAAAGATAAAAAAATTAACTAATTAATAAAATAAAAATTATGGAAGCTAACGCTGTATTAGACTTAATGTGGATTGTAATCTGTGGGATTTTAGTGTTTTTTATGCAGGCAGGATTTACGCTAGTAGAAACTGGATTTACCAGAGGGAAAAACGCCGGAAATATAATAATGAAAAATATAATGGACCTCTGTATAGGAAGTCTTGGGTTCTGGGCTATTGGTTATACAGTAATGTATGGGGAATCAATAGGGTCGTTAATAGGTACTCCAACATTGTTTTTTGACAATGTTGATGATATGCACAATTTATTTTTTCAAACTGTGTTTGCTGCTACCGCTGCAACAATTGTATCTGGTGCAGTTGCTGGAAGAACTAAATTCTCTACTTATATTATATTCTCATTTGTAATGACTGTAATAATTTATCCAATTTCTGGCCACTGGGTGTGGCAAGGTGATGGGTGGTTAACTGAGCTTGGATTTGTAGATTTTGCAGGTTCTACTGTTGTACACTCTGTGGGTGGATGGGCAGCATTAGTAGGTGCAATATTAGTTGGGCCAAGATTAGGAAAATACACTAATGGAAAATCAAACGCAATACCAGGACATAACTTGTTAATAGGTGCTTTGGGTATCTTTATTCTTTGGTTAGGTTGGTTTGGATTTAATGCCGGTTCGCAATTGGCAATTTCTGGAGATAATGCAAATGCTGTTGCAGGTATTGTAATTACAACAAATCTTGCGGCTGCTGCCGGAGCAATGGTAGCAATGTTTGTATCATGGATGTTGTATGGTAAGCCTGATATTTCAATGACTTTGAATGGAGCTTTGGCGGGGTTAGTTGGTATTACAGCTGGTTGTGCTGCTGTAAGTCCGGCGGGAGCAGCTATTATTGGAGCTATTGCAGGAGGTGTAGTTGTGCTTTCTATTGAATTTATAGATAAAAAATTAAAAGTAGATGATCCAGTTGGTGCGGTTTCAGTACACGGGGTTTGTGGTGCGTTAGGTACTTTGTTGGTAGGTGTATTTGCTTTAGATGGTGGTTTGTTATATGGCGGTGGATTCTCATTATTGGGAGTTCAAGCAATAGGAGTATTGTCAATTGGAGCATGGGCGGCAGGAACAGCATTTGTTGTTTTATATGTGTTAAAGAAAACAATTGGTTTAAGAGTTTCTAAAGAAGAAGAGGTTGATGGATTAGATATTCATGAGCATAAATCAAACGTTTACAATTAAATTAAATTAAATAAAAAAGAATAGTATTAAATTAAAACTAAAAAAAGATGAAAACAATTAAAAGAATTATAGTAGTGTTTGTAGCTATTTTATCAATATCTACAGTAAATGCCCAAGAAGAAGAAAAGTCAAAAGCAACTTTTGATATAGGTGTAGATTATGCAAGTAGGTATGTATGGAGAGGTGGTTCGTATTCTGATTCACCAGTATTGCAGCCTTATGCTGAGTTAGCTTCAGGTAATTTTACATTTGGAGTTTGGGCTTCTTATGAAACAGGTGGGGAAGTTGTTGGACAAGAATTTGATTTTTATGCGGGTTATTCATTTGGTGCAATTTCAATAGGTTTTACAGATTATGCTTTCCCAACGGATGCAAACTCTGATGGTTATTTTATGATGAAAAATCATATTGGAGAGGTTTCTTTAAGTTTTGATGGTGTAGACTCTTTCCCAGTTTCATTAGCGGTATTTGCGAATGTATACAATGATGATGCTAATTCAATCTATACAGAACTAGGAGTTCCGTTCAAAATTGGAGGTACTGAAATGGGTGCCTTTGTTGGAGGTGGAAATGAAATTTATACTACAGATGGTGATTTTGCTTTAACTAATGTCGGTGTATCTGCATCAAAAGATGTTAAGATTACAGATGCATTTAGTTTAGGAGTTTCTGCTTCTGCAATATTTAATCCGAATAGTGACGATGCATATTTAGTGTTTGTGTTATCTCTATAATAAAATTATGGTTATGGTTTGTTGAAAATTGCCTAATGACAAATTGTTGTTAGGCGATTTTATTCTAAACACTTTTCTGTAAAATCGCATAATAATTATCTGTATATATCAAAAAATATAGGGTAAAAATGAAAATATACTAAAAAATATATTTTGAACCCCTAAAAATTAGGGGGTTAAATTATTTTTTTTATTTTTGAAATCAAATTAATTATTAAACTATCTATTAAAATGAAAAAAATTGAAGCCATAATAAGAAAATCAAAATTTGATGAAGTTAAAGAAGCTTTGCATGAAATTGAGGTTAATTTTTTTAGTTACTGGGATGTAACTGGAGTAGGAAACGAGAAAGAAGGCCATGTTTACCGCGGGGTAAGTTATAGTACTTCAGAATTACAAAGAAGATTTTTATCGATTGTTGTTTCGGATCCATTTTTAGACAAAACAATTGAAGTGCTTTTAAAGTCTGCATTTACAGGGGCTGTTGGAGACGGTAAAATATTTGTTTCAAATATAGAAGAAGCATATAGAATTAGAACAAAAGAAAAAGGATCAGAATCTTTAAAATAAAAAGTAGAATATTACAATTATGGAAGAAACGTTATTTACAGTGAACAATGTATGGATGATGATATGTACTGCATTGGTATTTTTAATGCATTTAGGATTTTCACTTTTAGAAATAGGATTAACAAGACAAAAAAACACAATAAATATTTTATTTAAGAATGTATTTATTATTTGTATAGGATTAGTATTATATGCCTTAGTTGGTTTTAATCTAATGTACCCAGGATCATTTATTGCTGGAATTATACCAGATTATTTTGTTGATTTATTTGGATTGAGTATGCCTGAAAATGGTTTAACGGCTGAATATGCCGATGGAGGTTATACATATTGGACTGACTTTTTGTTTCAGGGAATGTTTGCGGCAACTGCAGCTACTATTGTATCTGGAGCTGTAGCGGAAAGAATTAAACTTGGTGCATTTATGATATTTACAATTATTTATGTTGGTTTAGTTTACCCTATTGTCGGTTCTTGGAAATGGGGAGCAGGTTGGTTAGATACTTTAGGGTTTTATGATTTTGCCGGATCAACATTGGTTCATTCTGTAGGTGGTTGGGCTGCATTAGTTGCGGTTTGGTTATTAGGAGCAAGAATTGGTAAATTTAAGAAAGATGGTTCTGTAGGAGCAATTCCTGGACATAATATGCCATTTGCAACTGCAGGTGTATTTATTTTATGGTTAGGTTGGTTTGGGTTTAATGGAGGTTCTGTACTTTCTGCAGCTCCAGGATCAACTTCATTAGTTTTAGTAACAACGTGTATAGCCGCTGCATCAGGTGGATTGGGTGCTTTCTTAGTTTCATTATTTAAATACAAACAATATGATTTGTCAATGTTTTTGAATGGTGTATTAGGTGGATTGGTAGGTATTACTGCAGGAGCTGATTTAATGAGCGTAACTGATGCTATCTTAATTGGTTTTATTGCAGGTGCTTTAATAGTATTAGGTGTTGCTTTAATTGATAAACTTAGATTAGATGATCCAGTTGGTGCAATTGCAGTGCATTTAATTTGTGGAGTTTGGGGAACCTTAGCAGTTGGAATATTTGGAGATTTAGCTGGTTGGGCACAATTAGGATACCAAGCAGTTGGAGTTGTTGCAGTAGGAGCAACATGTTTAATTTCTGCGTATGCAATTATTAAAACATTAAAAAGCACTGTTGGAATAAGAGTTTCTAAAGAAGAAGAACAAGAAGGTTTAGATATTCACGAACACGGTATGGATGCTTATCCAGATTTTCGTTTAAACCAACATTAATTATAGTATTCCACAAGAATATAGTAATGAAAAGGTCTGTTCAATTTAATTGGACAGGCTTTTTTTAATGAGCCTTATCATAGGCCTTAACACCAGCCAAAATTGCAACTGGCAAATCGTTCTCGCGTGGTGGTATTGGACACGAATATTTATGATTGTAGGCACAATATGGATTGTAAGATTTATTAAAATCTATTACAATCGTATTGCTATCTTTTTCTGGTATTTCTACATCTATATAGCGTCCTCCACCATAAGAAGTTGTGCCATTTGTAGTATCGTTAAAAGGTAAAAAAAGTTGACTTTCATTATCAAAAGAAGTCATAGAGTTTTGATGCTGGTATACGCTTAGTTCTAAATTTTCACTGTTTAAAGTAAATGTTGCAATACCATATTTTCTGTATAAAGGTAACCGATCCGTGGTTGTTGGCATTGCAAATACCGGTGTGTTTGGAGTTAATTTAAAACTCGCTTCAATTCTATAAGTTGCATCAATATCAAAAAAAGTTAAAGATTTGAACGTTTTTAAATCTTCTTTTGTCAATGGAGATGCTTCGGCACTAGCATATTGCGTGTTTAATTTATATTGAAATTGTTTAACTTCATCTGCATACGTGGTGTTTTTTTTGGTACAATTTGTAAATAAAATAAGTGAACATATAATAATTGTAAGCTGCTTCATTGCTGTGAAATTTCAAATTTAATATACAAAAGTAGTATAGTTGCATTTAAAAAGTATAATAAATAAAAAAAATAGTGTAGTTTTGAATTAAATAATGAGCATTCACATGAAAAATTATAAACATTATAATACGGTATGTAAGAGGTTTTTAAAAAACTGCTGGGCAATGTATATGTTATAATTATTCGTAAATTAATAATATCAATTCATTTTAAACTCAGCAATTTGCTGGGTTTTTTTAGTTTTAAGCAATGGTACTAAAAATAGTAAAATCATATAAAGATTCGTTTAGCGGATTGTCACAAGAAATTTGGTGGTTGGCATTAATCACTTTTATAAATAGGGCTGGAACCATGGTGTTGCCTTTTCTTTCGTTGTATTTAACCAAAGATTTAAAATTATCGTTATCTGAAGTCGGCTGGATTATGTCATGTTTCGGTGTTGGGTCGTTGTTAGGATCTTGGTTAGGAGGAAAGTTAACAGATAGGTTTGGTTTTTATAAAGTAATGTTCTGGAGTTTATTAACTACCGGGTTTTTATTTATTGCATTGCAATTTGTACATACATTTGTAGGATTTGCAATTGGAATTTTTATTACAATGACGGTGGCAGATACGTTTAGACCAGCAATGTTTGTTTCGTTAAAAGCATATAGTAAACCAGAAAATCAAACACGTTCTTTAACGTTAGTTCGTTTGGCAATTAATTTAGGATTTTCTTTTGGACCTTTTTTGGGCGGAATTATTATTGCAACAATAAATTATACAGGGTTGTTTTGGGTTGATGGTATTACGTGTATAGCCGCAATTTTTTTAATGAAATTAGTGTTACATCCTAAAAAACTTAAAAAAACTTCCGAAGAGCCCGTTGAACTATATTCTGAAAATAGCGCAACTTCTGTTTTTAAAGATTATCCATACATCGTTTTTTTAACTGTTGTATTTATAATGGGTTTTATTTTTTTACAATTATTTACAACAATTCCTTTGTATTATGAAGAAGTGCATGCGCTATCCGAAATTCAAATTGGATTGTTAATGTCGCTAAATGGGTTTTTTATCTTTTTATTTGAAATGCCTTTAATACACGCCATTGAAAAAACGCTGATTAATAGAATGAAAATTATTACTTGGAGTTTAGTTTTAATGGCTTTAAGCTTTTTAGTATTAACTGTTTCAAACTGGTTTGGGATTTTAATTATTGGCATGTTGCTAATAACTATTGGAGAAATGTTGGCGTTTCCTTTTACAAATAATTTTGCCATGAACAGAGCTCCAAAAGGAAAAGACGGTATGTATTTGGCATATTATACCATGGCGTTTTCTTGGGCACATATTTTTAGTGCCAAAACTGGGATGGAACTAATAGATAGATATGGTTTTGATGTGAATTGGTTTTTTATGGGAGGTTTAGGTTTAATTGCGGTTGTTTTAATGCTTTTTTTAAAACAATTATTAAACAAAGAAAAAGCGTAAAAAGGTTTTTTTAAATAAGGTTAAATATTAGTTTGGCAATAAAGTTTATAGTGGTTTTCTTAAACACTTAAAATATAAATGTAGCATAATATATTAGTTGTTCATTCATTTGAAAAAATATACTTATTAACAATAAAATACCCTACTTAAAAGTTAAGTCATAGTCACATTCCTTTTTTAGTACTTTTAAAACACAACATTTTTAAATAGACTACGTTAATTGCATTACAAACTACTATGTTATGCTTAAACAATTCTTTTGGATGTGCTCCGGTGCAGATACCGATATTTTAAAAAATAGTTCAAAGGCTGAACAAACAAAATTTGCTGGGATAGGCGGTACTGTTTTTTTTACAGCAGTAATGGCTTTTATTGCAGCTAGTTATGCATTGTATACAGTATTTGATTCTTATTTTACAGCAATTATTTTTGGCTTGATTTGGGGCCTACTTATTTTTAATTTAGATCGTTTTATTGTTTCAACTATTAAAAAACAAGACAATAAATGGAAAGAAGTTTTACAGGCGACACCACGTATTATTCTTGCGGTAATTATAGCAATTGTTATTTCTAAACCTTTGGAAATGAAAATTTTTGAGAAAGAAATCAATCAAGTTTTACTGACTCAAAAAAACGACCTAACACTTGCAAATAAAAACCAAATTGCGAATCAATTTACGCCAGAAATCACTACATATCAAACAGAAATTGATCAATTAAAACAAGAAATAGCTTCAAAAGAAGTCGAAACCAACGCTTTATATAATACTTATATTTCTGAAGCCGAAGGAACTGCTGGCACAAAATTGTTGGGAAAAGGTCCCGTTTACAAAGAGAAACGCGAAAAACACGATGCCGCTTTAGCTGAATTACAACAATTAAAAACCGAGAATAAATTAAAGATTAGCGATAAGGAAAGTCAAATTTCAGCATTAACAAATCAGCAAAAAGAACAAGAAATTACAACCCAACCAATAATTGATGGTTTTGATGGTTTAATGGCAAGAATAAGTGCATTGAATGCACTGCCTTGGTTACCTTCATTTTTTATTTTCTTATTATTTTTAGCAATTGAAACTTCTCCTATATTTTCAAAATTAATTGCTCCAAAAGGCGAATACGATTTTAAAATACAGGATATAGAAAATGCTGTAAAAACTTGGGTTTCTCAAAAAGAACAACAGCGCAATAATGTGTTAAATACAGATATTGTTCTTAACGAAAAAATTTATAACGACCTTTCCGAAGAGCAAGAATTGTACAACTATAAAAAACAAAAAGCCAGAGAAATTTTACAATTTCAGGCAGATGCTTTTTATAAATCTCAAAAGGATATAGTAGGATAAAGTTCTTTAACATAAAGATAAAAAGTACTTCAGTAGTAACAAGTGCTATATAATGTCACCCTAAACCTGTCATTGAGCGAAGTCGAAGTGTTGATTCAGGGCCTCATGAAGTAAATCAAAACATGATGCAGTTACAGTAGTGTGAGATGCTGAAACGAGTTCAGCATGACATAAATGATTAAATACAGCGTGCCAGTTATTTCTTAATTTCACGCGCAGGATTTCCTACAAACAAACTATTGTCTGGTACATTTCTAATAACCACGGTTCCAGCACCAATAGTTACCCATTTTCCAATGGTAATTCCTTGAATAATTTGTGCGCCAATTCCTATATGACTTCCTTCTCCAATTTTTACATTACCCGCCAAAGAAGCATTAGGCGAAATATGAACATAATCTTCCAATTCGCAATCGTGTTCTACAATTGCGCCAGTATTAATAATACAATGTTTACCAATTTTAGCGGAAGCATTTACAACCGCATTTGCTAAAATAGCTGTCCCTTCATTTACAAAAGCATATTTAGAAACACAGGCATTAGCGTGAATTACAGTACCATAGGTTGCTTTGATGCTTTCAGCAATTAATTTCCGAACACTGTTATTACCCATACTTATAAGTAGTTCATTAATTAGGTGCTTATCAAAAGTATCATACTTAAAAACAGGGATATTTAATATTTCCTTTAAATTAATATCATCATCAAATACACCCTCAATTTTTTTTGAAGTTGAACTCTCAATACTATCTATAATCACCTTACAGTGACCACTTGCTCCATATAAATACATACTTAGTTATTTCCTTTAAATCGATTCATTACAATAGTTGAACTTGCATAAATACCTTCAGATTTTAGCACTTTCTGAAATGTTTGAATTATAATTTTTACATCTAATTTAAAACTGAGGTGCTGCACATACCAAACGTCGTATTCAAATTTTTGTTGCCAGTTTATGGTATTTCTGCCGTTTACCTGTGCCCATCCAGTAATGCCTGGCCTCACATTATGACGCTTTTTTTGTTCGTCATTATATAAAGGTAAGTATTCTGGCAATAAGGGTCTAGGGCCAATTAAACTCATATCTCCTTTAAGCACGTTTATGAGTTGTGGAATTTCATCTAAAGAAGTTTTTCTAACAAAATTTCCAATTTTTGTAAGTCGTAAACTGTCATTTAATAACTTACCATTGGAATCTTTTTTATCATTCATTGTTTTAAACTTGATAATTTTAAACAAGTGTCCTTTTAACCCAGGACGCATTTGAAAAAAAAATGGTTTTCCATTATTCGCAATGGCTAATAATAGTATCACAAGTAATAAAATAGGTGAGAGC
>CBDUKG010000064.1:0-14001 GCA_965367745.1 uncultured Flavobacteriaceae bacterium
TCATTAAAAAATGCTAAAGCAGTAATTACTTACTCCTTTTAGCGACCAACGCAATCACCAAAATTTTCTTCAAACAATTTAAAATTAAATAATTATGTCATATTTATTTACATCAGAATCTGTATCGGAAGGACATCCAGATAAAGTATCAGATCAAATTTCAGATGCATTAGTCGATAACTTTTTAGCTTTTGATCCAAATTCAAAGGTTGCCTGTGAAACGTTAGTAACAACTGGACAAGTTGTATTAGCCGGAGAAGTAAAATCTAACACGTATTTAGATGTTCAAAAAATAGCACGAGATGTTATTAATAACATTGGCTATACCAAAAGTGAATATATGTTCGATGGAAATTCTTGTGGTGTTTTTTCTGCAATTCACGAACAATCTCAAGACATTAATCAAGGTGTTGATAGAGCAAAAAAAGAAGAACAAGGAGCCGGTGATCAAGGGATGATGTTTGGTTATGCTACCAACGAAACTGAAAATTTAATGCCTTTAGCATTGGACCTTAGTCATAGAATTTTACATGAATTGGCTGCGTTGAGAAGAGAAAATGATGAAATCACATATTTACGTCCAGATTCTAAAAGTCAGGTTACTATTGAATATACTGATGATAATGTGCCCTTTAGAATAAAAGATATTGTAGTGTCAACACAACACGATCAATTTTTAGAAGATGATATTGTTATGTTAGCTAAAATTAAAGCTGATGTTATTAACATTTTAATTCCAAGAGTAATTGCAAAATTACCAGCTTCAATTCAAGCATTATTTAACGATAGCATAGTATATCATGTAAATCCAACTGGAAAATTTGTAATAGGTGGACCGCACGGAGATACTGGTTTAACAGGAAGAAAAATTATTGTTGACACCTACGGCGGAAAAGGTGCCCACGGTGGTGGTGCTTTTTCTGGAAAGGACCCAAGTAAAGTAGATAGAAGTGCTGCGTATGCAACACGACATATTGCAAAAAACTTAGTTGCAGCTGGTGTTGCTGACGAAGTATTAATTCAAGTTTCTTATGCAATTGGAGTTGCAAAACCAATGGGTATTTATGTAAATACTTACGGAACTTCAAATGTTGATAAAGCTGATGGTGAAATTGCTGAAATTATTGAAACTCTTTTTGATATGAGACCAGCTTCAATTGAAGAACGTTTAAAATTACGCCAACCAATGTATTTAGAAACAGCAGCTTACGGGCATATGGGAAGAGAAAATCGCATTGTAAATAAAACATTTAAAAATGTTGATGGCACAGAAATTTCTTTTGATGTTGAATTATTTACTTGGGAAAAATTAGATTACGTAGCTAAAATAAAAGAAGCTTTTAATATTTAAAATAGAGCTATTTTTCACATATTACTTTAAGAGACTGTCTAATTTTTTTAGACAGTTTTTTTATGAAAAAAAATCACAAAAACAAAAGATTCTAAATCCCAGATAATTGTTTCCCAATTATTAATAATATAAATCTCAACACAATTACACAACGTTTATTAAGAAATTAATACTCTAAATTAATTTAAATTATTAAATAATGAATCGCTTAAAATTACTATATTCGAAAATTATTTAAAAAAACCAAACATGTTTCAAAAATTAAAGGGATTTACGCGTGCCTTTTGGACAGCAAATATTGTTGAACTTCTAGAAAGAGGCGCATATTATGGTGTATTTATTGTAATTACACTTTATTTATCAAGAATTTTAGGTTTTACAGATGTAGAAGCCGCATTAATTTCAGGTGTCTTTTCTGGAGGATTGTATTTATTACCAACTTTTACTGGTGCTTTAGCAGATAAAATAGGGTTTAAATCATCATTAGTAATTGCTTTTTCATTATTAAGTGTTGGATATTTTGGACTGGGTGCACTTCCAACTGTGCTAGAATCAATAGGACTAGTTGATTATTCAGATGGAATTAAATTTACAGGCCTACTAGAATCAAGTCAGAGATGGAGTATTGTTCCAATAATGCTGGTAATTATGATTGGTGGTTCTTTTATAAAATCTGTAATTACTGGTACAGTTGCTAAAGAAACTACTGAAAGCAATAGAGCTTTAGGTTTTTCAATATTTTACATGATGGTAAATATTGGTGCTTTTTCAGGAAAAACTATTGTAAAACCATTACGTGTTTCTATGGGAGATATGGGGTTAGTTTACCTAAATTATTTCTCTGCCGCAATGACGTTTATTGCTTTAATAATGATTATTTTCTTCTATAAATCTTCAAAAACTGAAGGAGAAGGGAAAACTTTAAATGAAATTTGGGCTGCCTTAGTAAAGGTACTTACAAACGGAAGATTAATTACACTTATATTAATAATAACAGGTTTTTGGATGGTACAACATCAATTGTATGCAACTATGCCAAAATATGTATTGAGAATGGCTGGCGAAGGCGCTTCACCATCTTGGTATGCTAATGTAAACCCGCTAATTGTAGTGCTTACTGTTACCTTAGTAACAAGATTAATGGCAAGTAAAACTCCATTGTTTTCTATGACAGTTGGTATGTTTATTATGCCACTTTCTGCACTAGTAATGGCATCTGGAAATTGGTTTGGTGGGAGTGAAATTGATCTTGGTATAATAAGTATGCATCCAATTGCCTTAATGATGGTTTTAGGAATTGTTTTACAAGGTTTAGCAGAATCGTTTATATCTCCTAGATTTTTACAATTTTTCTCTTTACAAGCTCCAAAAGGTGAAGAAGGATTGTACCTTGGGTTTAGTCATTTACACTCATTTATATCTTCAATTGTAGGGTTTGGATTGTCTGGATATTTACTTTCAAAATATTGTCCTGAACCAAAATTATTTGAAACACACGAAGCTTGGCAAGCAGCCTCAGCAAATGCACATTACATTTGGTATTACTTTGCCGGAATTGCATTATTCTCTGCAATTTCATTAATAGTTTATGGGAAGGTAATTGAGCGATTAGATGCTAAAAAACAATAATATAAATCTGAAATAAACAAAAAGCTGTCTGAAAAGTTTAAAATTTTCAGACAGCTTTTTTAATTAAAAGATCTTTATAACGTTAGCTACTTAGCATTGTAAAAACCTTTCAAGGCTTTTGTCATAAAAGTATGATCGTCTACTCCACTTGTTTCTCTAACAGAATGCATTGCCCACATTGGGTTTCCCACATCTACAGAAGACATTGCCAATTGCCCGGCAGAAACATTACCTAAAGTTCCACCACCAAGCATATCTGAACGATTTACAAACTTTTGATAAGGAATAGAAGCTTCTTTACAAATCATTTCAAATACAGCACATGAATTACTATCTGTTGTATATTTTTGATTTCCTTCTATTTTAATTACTGGTCCAGCATTAATAATTGGTCTATTTACTGGGTCGTGTTTATCTGGATGATTTGGATGCAATGCATGCGCCATATCCGCACTTACCATAAAAGAATTATAAATTGCACGTTGGCTATCTTCTTCATTTTTACCCTGGATGGATAAAATACGATTTAAAACATCTTTAAGTATTGGAGAACCTGCGCCTTGTTTAGATCGACTTCCCACTTCTTCATTATCAAAAATAGCAAGTACATTGGTTGATGTTGTTTCGTTTGCATCTAATAAAGCAGATAATCCTGCATGAACCATCGCTAAATCATCTAGTTTTCCAGAACAAATAAATTCGTTATTTAAACCAATTATACTTCCTTTAGCAACATCATATAAATTTAAATCTACTTCTAGAATATCCTCAACAGGAACATTTATAACTTCCGATATTTTAGTTGCTAATAACAAATTTGTGTTCAGTTCTTTAGTAATTAACGCAGTAACTGGCAACATATCCGTTTGTTTATTTAGTGCTATTCCTTCATTTACAGTTCTGTTAAAGTGAATTGGTAAATTTGGGATAATTAGAATAGGTTGCTCAATAGCTACCAAATGTGTAATTGGATTCAAACTATTTTTTCCTTTACAACTTACGCGACCTGCAATAGATAATGGACGGTCTAACCAAGTATTTAAAATAGGGCTTCCGTATGTCTCGGTATTGAATTTTATGTATTTATCTTCAACTAAAATTTCTGGAGAAGGTTTTATTTTAAATGATGGAGAATCTGAATGTGCTGCAACAATTTTAAATCCACTTGATTCAACATCTGATGTGCCAACTTTAAAAGCAAATAAAGAAGTATCATTTTGGGTTACAAAATAATTTCCTTCTTTTTCAATGGTCCATTTATTTTTAAAATTTAATTCAGTGAAATTATTTTCTAACAATATGTTTTTTACATTTCTAACTACATGATAAGGGCTTGGACTGTTACCTATAAAATCTATTAAATCTTGAGCATGTTTAAGGTTTGAGTTCATAAAAGAATCTTTAAATTAAAACAAAATTTTGAGTAACAAATATAGAATATTATAAAAAAATAGTATCAAATAACCTTAAGTTCTTTTGGGTTTTTAAATCAAATATATTCTTGTTGTTTTTTTATTGAAGAATTAACATTTCATTAACTAAATTCGCACCTTTAAAAACCGCCATTCATGATATTTTTAATTGTTAAATAATTAATTTTGATATAATTAAATCAATCTAATTAACAATTTACAATTATGGATAAAAAAACACCTAAACTATTAACAACTATTACACTTTTTTGTGTGGCTGTAGCTTTAATAAGTTGCAAACAAACAAAGGAAAAAGAGGAAAATATGACAACTAACAATATATTGTTACAAGAGTGGACTGGGCCTTATGGCGGTGTTCCAGCTTTTGATAAAATGAACATCGAAGATATTAAGCCTGCTATTGAAAAAGGCATGGAATTAAACCTTCAAGAAATTGATGAAATTACTTCAAATTCTGAAGCTCCTACATTTGAGAACACTATTGTTCCAATGGAAAAATCTGGTGAAGCTTTAGACCGCGTTTTTAGTTATTATGGTATTTGGAGTGCAAATATGTCTTCTCCTGAATTTAGAAAAATTCAAAGTGAAATGGCTCCAATTTTGTCAGATTTCAGATCTAAAATTTCACAAAATGCAGCATTGTTTCAACGTATAAAAACCGTTTATGACAATTCATTAAAAACACCATTAGAAGCGGACCAACAACGTGTTATTCAACTTATTTATGAAGGATTTGCAATGGATGGCGCTGAATTAGATGATACTAAAAAATTGCGTTATGCCGCAATTAATAAAGAGCTTTCAACACTTTACACAAATTTTTCAAATAATATCTTAGCGGATGAAGAAAATTATGTGGTGTATTTAACTGAAGATCAATTAGGTGGATTAGCTGATGGAATGATTAAATCTATGGCTAAAATTGCTACTGATAAAGGACAAGAAGGGAAATATGCAGTTCCAAACACACGTTCTTATATGGATCCGTTTTTAAAGTATTCAACAGAAAGAGAAATTCGTGAAAAAGTTTGGAATAATTATTATTCAAGAGGTGATAATGCTGATGAATTTGATAATAATGAAAACATTGCAAAAATTTTACAATTGAGAAAAGAGCGTGTTGGATTATTGGGATACGATAATTTTGGAGATTGGCGTTTGCAAAACAGAATGGCTAAAACACCCGAAAACGCAATGAATTTAATGGATGCAGTTTGGCCTGCAGCCATTGCAAGAGTTAAAGAAGAAGTTGCGGATATGCAAGCAGTTGCAAATGCTAATGGAGATAATATTACCATTGAACCTTGGGATTACCGTTTTTATGCTGAAAAAGTACGTAAACAAAAATACGATTTAGATTCCGATGAAGTAAAACAATACTTACAATTAGATAAATTAACAGATGCCTTATTTTTTGTAGCTGGCGAAGTGTTTAATTATAATTTTACACCAGTTCCAGAAGGAAGTGTAGCTGTTTTTCATGAAGATGTAAATGTTTGGGATGTAACAGATAAGACAAGTGGTGAACATATTGGTTTATGGTATTTAGACCCATTCGCGCGTCCAGGAAAACGTTCAGGTGCTTGGGCAACAACCTATAGAAGTCATACTACTTTTGATGGTAATAAAACGGTATTAGCATCTAATAATTCTAACTTTGTAAAACCAGCACCAGGAGAAGCTTTATTGGTTTCTTGGGATGATGCAACTACTTTTTTACATGAATTTGGACACGCATTGCATTTCTTTTCTTCAGAAGTAAAATACCCAACTTTAAATGGAGGTGTTAGAGATTATACAGAATTTCAATCGCAAGTATTAGAACGTTGGTTATCCACTGATAAAGTAATAAATCAGTTTTTAGTGCATTATAAAACTGGTAAAGCAATTCCTCAAGAATTAGTTGAAAAAATTAAAAAAGCATCCACTTTTAATCAAGGTTTTTCTACAACAGAATATTTAGCTTCTGCAATTATGGATATGAAATTTCATTTAGCAGATCCAACAAATATTGATGTTGACGCTTTTGAAAAAGAAACATTAGAAGCTATGAATATGCCTAAAGAATTAGTTATGCGTCATAGATCTCCACATTTTGGACATGTATTTTCTGGTGAAGGTTACGCAACTGCATATTATGGTTATATGTGGGCAGATGTTATAACAGCCGATGCTGCTGAAGCATTTACTGAAGCTCCAGGTGGATTTTATGATAAAGAATTATCAGCAAAAATGGTGAAATATTTATTTGCTCCAAGAAACTCTATGGATCCTGCTGAAGCTTATAGAAAATTTAGAGGACGTGATGCTAAAATAGATGCTCTTATGAGAGATCGCGGATTTCCTGTTGCTAAATAATTTTTAAACTGAGATACTTTAATTCCACTCAATAAAAATTATTGAGTGGAATTAAAACTATTTTTGATGGTTTTTTAATGTGTTAAAAGACTTAGAGTTAACAATTATAAAATTTAACAATTTGTGATTTTTTAAAAATATAAATAATCACTATCTTGTTAAGTCAAAGTTTAATTGTGTTTATTTAAATCGTACGTCATGAAAAATAAAGATATCATTCTAAAAAAAACGTTCAAAGGATTCGCTGCGCTTATTTTTTTTACTTTAATTGGATTTCAAAATACTGGATATGCAACAAATGCAATTGTTCAAGATACCATTACCTTTAAACAATATAAGGGTAAGGTTATTGATAGTAAATCAAAAAAACCATTAGTTTTTGCAACACTTATTGTAAACAACACAAACATAAGTTCTATAACTAATACACAAGGAGAATTTCTGTTAAAAATCCCAACTGATTATAGCAATCATAGAGTAACTGTTTCTTTTTTAGGATACACGAGTAAAGTAATTGACTTTAACGATTTAAATGAAAGTAACATTGTAATAAAACTTGAAACACATATTGAAGAGCTTTCTGAAATTAAAATAAATATTGAAGATGCCAATTCTTTAGTAAGAGAGATGTTAAGAAATAAAGGAAATAATTATTTCGATTTCCCTACTTCAATGACGGCTTTTTACAGAGAGACCATCAAAAAAAGAAGAAATTATGTGTCACTTTCTGAAGCGGTAGTTGAAGTTAACAAGCAGGCATATACAAATAGTAAAAACGACCTTTTAAAACTATATAAAGCTCGTAAAAATACAGACTATAACAAGTTAGACACCATCACATTAAAATTAAAAGGAGGCCCTTCTAGCACTTTAAAAATTGATGTTATGAAAAACCCATTAGACTTTTTTGGAGACGACATTTATGATAGATATCAATTTAATTTTGAAACTTCCACCAAGATTGATGATAAACCAGTGTATGTAGTTAGTTTTAAACAAAAAAAGCATATTAAAGATCCTTATTATTTTGGAAAACTTTTTATCGATGCTAATTCGTATGCCTTAATAAGTACAAAATTTTACTTAAACTTAGAAGATAAAAAAGAAGCCAGTCGCATATTTGTAATTAAAAAACCTAAAAAGGCAACTGTTATCCCAACGCAAGCTATGTATCAAATTAACTACAGAGAAAAAAATGGAAAATGGCATTTTGGATATAGCAGAATTGAATTAGGATTTAAAATAGATTATGATAAACGTCTATTTAACTCTGTTTATAATATTGTTATGGAAATGGCAATTACAGATTGGGAAGAAATAACAGAAAATACTACAATTAAATTTAGAGATAGATTAAAACCATCTGTTATTTTAAGCGATGAAGTTCAAGGTTTTGCAGACCCAGAATTTTGGGGAGAATATAACGTGATTGAGCCAGAAAAACCAATTGAAAATGCGATTAAAAAAATTCAAAAACAGTTAGAAAAAAATAAATAAATTCATTTTTAAATTAAAATATTTTTAATTTTCAAACCTAAAACCGTAATTATATAAATTACGGTTTTTCTTTAACAAATTTTTAAGAAATTTTATACTAAGGTTTAATACTTTAGGGCTTTTATTTTAAACAATAATAATTAAACCCTTTGAATAAAATGACTCACAAATTTTTTACAGCGTTTTTAACGCTACTCCTTATTGTTGGCGTTACATCACAAGCCGATGCTCAACGAAAAAAGAAAAAAGAAAAAGAAAAAGAAACTGTTAAACCGGTAACACCTCCAAAACCAAAAAAAGGTGCAATTCAACCCTATGCAAAAGTAATTACGAAAGATGCAAAAACGGATGAAGGTTTATTTAAAGTTCATTTTGTAGATGACAAGTACCTGTTTGAAATACCTGATTCTTTATTAGAAAGAGAAATGCTAATGGTAACTAGAATAGCCAAAAACACTTCTAATAACGGAAGTTTTGGTGGACAAAAAGCAAATACAAAAGTGTTACGTTGGCAAAAAAAAGGAAAACAAATTTTATTAAGAGTTGTTTCTCATAAGGTTGTAGCCGATGAAGATTTACCAGTGCACGAAGCTGTTACAAATTCAAATTTTGAACCTGTTTTATTTACTTTTCCAATTAAAGCTTTTTCAGTAGATAAAAAAGCAACAGTAATTGATGTTACAGATTTATATGCAACCGATGTAAAAGCATTAGGATTGCCAGAATATGTTAGAAAAGGTTATAAAATTACCAGACTAGATACTCAAAAATCGTTTATTGATAGTATTCAAAGTTACCCATTAAATATAGAAAGTAGACACGTAAAAACATATAGTGCAGGTGCTCCACCTTCAAACTCAAGTACTGGAACAGTTTCTGTTGAAATGAGTAATTCTATGATTTTACTTCCAGAAGTTCCAATGAAAAGAAGAATTTTTGATGAGCGTGTTGGATGGTTTACCTCAAGTCAAACTGACTATGGCTCTGAAGCTCAAAAAAGTGAAAGAGTTACTTATTTAGATCGTTGGAGACTTGAAGTAAAAGATGAAGATATTGAAAAGTTTAAACGTGGAGAATTGGTTGAGCCAAAAAAACAAATAGTATATTATATAGATAGAGCTACACCTGAAAAATGGAGGCCTTTTATTAAACAAGGTATAGAAGATTGGCAGGTTGCTTTTGAAGCAGCTGGTTTTAAAAATGCTATTATTGCAAAAGACCCACCTACAAAGGAAGAAGATCCTGAATGGAGTCCAGAAGATGTGCGCTATTCTGTAGTGCGTTATTTAGCGTCGCCTATTCCAAATGCAAATGGGCCACATGTTAGTGATCCAAGATCTGGAGAAATTTTAGAATCAGATATCAATTGGTATCACAACGTAATGAGCTTATTACAAGGGTGGTTTTTTGTACAAACTGCCGCCATAAATCCAGAAGCACAAAGTGTTGGATTTAAAGATGAGGTTATGGGAGAATTAATAAAGTTTGTTTCTTCACACGAAGTTGGACACACTTTAGGTTTACCTCATAATATGGGTAGTAGTTCTGCATACCCTGTTGATTCTCTTCGTTCAGCAACATTTACTAAGAAATATGGAACAGCACCATCAATTATGGATTATGCTCGTTTTAATTATGTTGCACAACCTGGAGATAAAGATGTTGCAATGATGCCAAATATTGGTGTTTATGATAAGTATGCAATGAGTTGGGGATACCGTCCAATTTTAGATGCAGAAACAGCTGAAGACGAAAAAGAAACTTTAGACAGTTGGATTTTAGAACACGCAGGCGATAAATGGTATAGATTTGGAAGACAACAAGGACGCGTAGTTGATCCTAGTTCTCAAACTGAAGATTTAGGTGATGATGCAATTAAAGCAAGTTCATATGGAATTGCAAACCTAAAACGAATAATGCCAAATCTTATTAATTGGACTTCTAAAAAAGGTGAAAATTATGATGATTTATCTGAAATGTACGGACATGTTGTTTCCCAATTTAATAGATATATGGGACATGTTTCATCAAATGTTGGAGGTGTATATGAAGACTATAAAACTTCTAATCAAGAAGGCTTAGTTTATACTCACGTAGATAAGGAGCGCCAAAAAAATTCACTAAAATATGTTATTGACCAATTATTTAAAACACCAACTTGGTTAATTGATAAAGAAATTATTGGAAGAACTGAAAATGCTGGAATAATGGAGCGTATTACAAGTTCACAAACAAGAACCTTAAATAATATTCTTGATTTAGGAAGGATGAATCGTATGGTTGAAAATGAAACTTTAAATGGAAGCGATGCTTACACGCTTGTTTCTATGATGAGTGATTTAAGAAATGGGATTTGGTCTGAACTTCGTTCTGGAAGAAGTATTGATACTTACAGAAGAGGTTTACAAAGAGCATATGTTGAAAAACTTGGAAGTATCATGGTTGCTAAAGATGTAAAAAGTTTTAGAGGCTCAACACCTGTAACTGTAAAACAATCTGATATCCTACCAGTTGTAAGAGGTGAATTAAATCGCATTAAAAGAGATGCTCAAAGAGCTGCTGCTTCTGCTCCAAATACAATTACAAGATATCATTTACAAGATATTGCTAAACGTATAGATGCTATTTTAGATCCAAAATAATAACATCTTATATTTAAATAAAAAAGCCTCCAAATTGGAGGCTTTTTTATTTCTTATTTAATTGTATTTAATATTTATTTGGCACAAATGTTTGATAATCCATTGGTGGTCTTATATAACTTTTATTCTCAGGCAAAGAAGGTAATTCAATTGGCTCTAAATTCATTTCCTTATATGGAATCTTGCTCAAAATATGGCTTATACAATTTAGCCTTGCCTTCTTTTTATTATCAGCATCAACAACATACCAAGGCACTTGTTTAGTGTCTGTATGAGCAAACATTGCATCTTTAGCTTTTGAATATTCCATCCATCTTGAACGAGATTCTAAATCCATTGGACTAAACTTCCAACGCTTCAACGGATTTTCAATTCTACTTTTAAATCGCTTCTCTTGTTCTTCATCACTTACAGAGAACCAATATTTTAATACAATTATTCCTGAACGAACAAGCATTCTTTCAAATTCTGGACACGAGCGTAAAAACTCATTGTATTGATTTTCTGTACAAAAACCCATTACCTTTTCTACTCCTGCTCGGTTATACCAACTTCTATCGAATAAAACTATTTCTCCGGCAGCAGGCAAATACGGAACGTAACGTTGAAAATACCATTGCGATTTTTCTCTTTCGGTAGGAACGCCTAAAGCAACTACCTTACAAACTCTTGGATTTAATGGCTCAGTGAATCTTTTTATAGTACCTCCTTTACCGGATGCATCTCTTCCTTCAAAAACAATAACTACTTTTAACCCTTTATTTTTTACCCATTCTTGAAGATGCACTAGTTCTTTATGCAATATTTCAAGTTCAGCTTCATAGTTTAACTTTTTCTTTCTTTCAGTTTTAGTATTTGAATCTGCCATACGCTAATGTAATAAAAAATATAAAAAAAGCCTCCAAATTGGAGGCTTTTTGTTATAAACAGCTTAAATTATTATTCTAATTCTAAAGCTTTTAAACCTTGTTCAAAAATAACATCTACAGGTATATTTTGTTCGCTTAGCATATCTAAATCTTTCTGTAAGTCCTCAGAAATTATTCCTTTTTCAGCAACCAATCTTGCAACACCATCATAATCACCATTTCCTTGTAACGTCAAAATTATATTTGATAATTCTTCCATTGCAGTCTGCATTTTGTTATAATTCACTTTATAAGTCCCATCTTCATTTTTAGTAAATGCTTCTTTTTCTTTAAAGAAATTAAAACGAATCATATTTGCTTTTCCATGCGCACTTGAGGCTCCAAAACGAACGGATCTGAAAATCCCTGCCATAAAGGTGGTCATATAATCTTTCATATCTCCATCAATTTCACCTTTTTTATGCAATTGTTGCACCATATATAATCCTAAAATATCAGCTTTACCTTCTTCTAATGCTGAAGCCAATTCTTTTAAAGAGTTTCTAACAGTTCCTTTATTATTTATGGTGTTTTTAATTCCTAAACCATGCGCTACTTCATGAAACATTGTATTTGCAAAAAAGGCATCAAATGTAACATGGCTTCGCTGACTTTCATCAATAATTTTTTCAGAAATCGGAACCATTATTTTATCAAATTTTGCACGCATTGCATTTTTCAGTTGCAACCTTCTTGTTCCTTTTTGTAATTGAACTTCTTCGTCATTTGGTAAGTTAATAGCTATTGTTTTTCCTCCAGAATTGCAATCTCCTGCGTAATAAACAACATCATACGCATTTAAATCTGAATCTGTTCCTGGTGTTTCCTTTTTATAGGATTCATCAACTGGTAAGCCTTTTTGTAATTCAGGTAAAAACTGTGCGAATTTTTCTAATTTTTTACTCCAAACTTGATCTTTTATTAATACATATGCTTCGTGTGATGCCTTAGTACCAAAAAGTTGATCCTCATAAGTTTCAATTGGTCCAATTACAATATCGAGTGTATTTGTTTTCATATCCATCCATGCTAAATCACTAGCTTGATATTCGTCATTTAAAAATGCTTTTGCACGTAATTCAAGGTAATTTTTAAGCCCTGCATTATCAGCTAATTTTGATGCTTCTAATAACAAATCTGAAACTTCTTTTACCTGACTTTCAAATTGTTCGTGGTACCAAATTGTTTTTAAACTTCCATCATCATTTCTTCTAATAAAAGTGTATAAACTTGATTTATTATCCGAGGAAAATGCCTCAAATTCATCTTTAGTCATGTCTACAGGATAATAATTTGCACCTAATGGCTTTTCTCCTATTCCTTCAACAAAAGGTTTATTTCCGTCCAATCTGTCCCAAGGTCCATAATTAATTTCTACAAACTTTTTGGTATCCTCGTTAGGTATTTTAGCCATTAAAGTTTCCCTATCTCCAAAAGATTCAAACCAAAATAACGCATTCATTTTGTCTGCCGCATTTATTAATAACGGTAACATTTTGCGTTCATTATCCGTTAAAACACTTAAGTCTGACGTTAATTTAAAAGGTACATATTTACCTAAATTTTTACCCATATCAGTCAAATTTTCTTCAACTGTTACTTGTTTTACAGGTTTCCGAGCTTCTTTATCTTCCTTACAAGAAAATAAAATTGTTAAAACTAGTAGTGCTACTATTTTTTTCATGTGTATTTATTATTTTTTTAAGGCTCACGTGCTAGGTTAATAATCATTTTATTGATGATAAACTATTAGCATGTTTGTTTAAAAATTAGTTATGTAAATTAAAGCTTAAAATTAAGTAAAAAAATTATCAATTATCAAACTATCTATTTTAAAATCATTCGATAAATTAAATTTTCTGAATTCTTTTAATTGTGTTATTCGTTGATTTTTTAAGAATAAAATATTTTTTTTAATGAACTTTTTCTTGGCTCTAAATATGGCAAATTGTTGACTGCAAATTTTCCTAGTTGTTTATTTTTTTAGAAAGTCAAAATATTTGTCCACTTTAAGAGAAAAAATATTAGCGTTGTAACCACGATACTGACGAAAATTGCTCCTTGCCAATAAAATAATCTCGTTCCCCAATTTTCCCATGTTCCTTTGCTAAAAACTTCATTTTTAAAATAATTCTTAGAAATTCTCCAATAAAAAAATACGATTATTAAAAATAGTACTATTG
>CBDUKG010000065.1:0-13812 GCA_965367745.1 uncultured Flavobacteriaceae bacterium
GGATAATAGCTATTAGAACTTCCTTTGCGAATCTTAGCGCCATAAAAAATTAACGGAACATGCGTGTCATAAGCATAGCCAGAACCGTGTGTTGTTCCTGTTTTTGAATACGATATTGTTGAAGGATTCGGCACAAATAAAATATCTCCAGATAATTTTTGATTGTATCCGTTTTGCAATGTTTTTAAAATTCCAGAAGTAAAACTTGTTGATTGCAAGGTATGCGCGGTAACAGTTTTATATACATTTTCAAAAGCTAAAATTTCATCTGCAATTACTTGAGAAACTTTTTGAGTATCAAGGTTTAATTCTTTTAGTTTTTGCTTGTTTAAAAATAGTTGGTAGTGAGAAATGTTTTCAATCAATTCTTCAGAATTAAAGTGTTCTAAAGTAATGTTGTTAACAAATTCTTTAAATTTATCGTTATCAAAATAACCACCTGGAATTTTTAACGAATTTAAATAAGCAGGAACTTGCACTGCAGCGTGATCTGCGGTTAAAAATAGAGTATAATTGTTATTTCCTACCTCTGTGTCTAAAAAGTTTAAAAAGCGTTCTAAATCTTTATCTAATCGAATATAAGTATCTTCTAATTCTTTCGCATTCACCCCAAATTGATGTCCAACATAATCAGTACTAGAATAACTTATTGCTAAAAAATCTGTAAAGTCCCCTTTACCTAAATTTTCTCCTAAAATTGCAGCTTCAGCAAAATCTGTTGTTATTGTGTTTCCAGCAGGAATGGCTTTTATGAGGCTATAGTTCCCGTTTAATTTTCTTAATTCTTTTAAATTGTACGGAAATGTTGGTGTTTCTTTTCCTTTAAATTTACCTTCAAAATTGTTATTATCGGGTAAAGTTTCTGTGTAAGTGTCAATATTGTAATAGGTATCCCAGGTTTGGTTTAAATAATTATTGGCTTTTCCAGAATTGTTAAAATCTGAAACCCAATTTGGCACTTTATCCATATAAAATGTACTAGTCATAAATTTACCCTCATCATCACCTTCAAACCAATAAGCAGCATCAGCAGTATGCCCCACAGGTAAAATAGCAGACCTATCTTTTATGGCAATTCCAATAGTTTTACCTTTCATATTTTGAGCTAACTTTAATTGATCTGTAACCGTTGTTGTCAGCATTCTATATGGTGATTTTTTTCCACCAGAATTGGCACCAACACTTTGGTAATTATTATCAGAAACACAATAAATGGATTTCTTTTCATATTTATCGTACCAGTTGTTAGAAATAATTCCATGATTTACAGGTGTTGTTCCAGTAAAAATAGAAGCATGTCCAACAGCAGTATATGTCGGAATGTAATTGTAATGAACATTTTTTAAATTGTAGCCACTCTGTAGTAGACGTTTAAAACCACCTTCTCCATATTTGTTATAAAACTTCACCAAATAATCGTAACGCATTTGATCCACCACGATTCCAACAATTAGTTTTGGATTTTTTTCATAAGTCTTAGGGTAGGTTTTGTTGGCAATTTCAACAGTTGGAGTTGCGTTAGATTCAGCTTTTATTGCAATACATTGAATTAAAGTAGCGCTCAAAAGCAAAAGTAATAATAGTTTTTTCATTATAAATAATTTTAATTTTCTAAAAATAATGAATTTTTATTCTTAAAAATGAATTTTATGATGCAAAAAGATTAAAGGTGGCATTATTTTAATATTTTAGCCAAAAAGAAATTTTAATGAATTATTTAGAGCATATTGGAAAGTATTTTATTATGCTGAAACAGGTTTTTAGGAAGCCGCAAAAATGGTCGGTTTTTAGAGAAACTTTGTTTCGTGAAATAGAAGATTTAGGTTTAAAATCTCTTGGAATAATAATGTTTATTTCGTTTTTTGTTGGTGGTGTTGTAGCCATACAAACCGCTTTAAATGTAGATAGTCCGTTTATTCCAAAGTATCTGATTGGATTTGCTACAAAACGTTCTATGATCTTAGAATTTGCACCTACTTTTATGAGTGTAATTTTAGCAGGTAAAGTTGGTTCTTATATTTCTTCAAGTATCGGAACTATGCGAGTTACAGAGCAAATTGATGCTTTGGAAGTAATGGGGATTAATTCTTTAAACTACTTAGTTCTCCCTAAAATTATTGCAACGTTATTCTTTTATCCAATATTAATAGTATTGGCAATGTTTTTAGGTATTTATGGTGGTTATGTTGCAGGCTTATTAACGGGAAAATTTTTTGGTGAAGATTATATTTATGGTATTCAGCTCGATTTTAATCCCTATTTTATAAAGTATGCACTTATTAAAACATTGGTTTTTGCATTTGTAATTGCAACTATACCTGCGTATCATGGGTATTATGTAAAAGGTGGTTCTTTAGAGGTTGGGAGAGCAAGCACGCAAGCTGTTGTTTGGACAAGTGTTGTAATTATTTTATTAAATTACTTCTTAACTCAAATGCTATTAGGATAAATGATTGAAGTTACAAACTTATATAAAGAATTTAGTGGAACTCCTGTTTTAAAAGGTATATCAACAACTTTTGAAAAAGGAAAAACTAGTATGATTATCGGTCAGAGTGGATCTGGTAAAACAGTATTTTTAAAGTGTTTGTTAGGATTGCATGTTCCAGAGCAAGGAGAAATTTGTTTTGATGGAAGAAACCAAACGCAGCTAGATATTAAAGCTCGCAGACAATTAAGACAAGAGATAGGAATGGTTTTTCAAGGTGGTGCATTGTACGATTCATTAACCGTTGAAGAAAATATAATGTTTCCTTTAAAAATGTTTACTAATAGCACCAGTGGAGAAATGCTAAAACGTGTAAATTTTGTATTGGACAGAGTAAATTTAGTAAATGCCAATAATAAATTCCCAGCTGAAATATCTGGTGGAATGCAAAAGAGAGTTGCTATTGCAAGAGCAATTGTTATGAATCCGAAATATTTATTTTGTGATGAACCAAACTCTGGATTAGATCCAAATACTGCAACTTTAATTGATAATTTAATTCAAGAAATTACAAAAGAATATCAAATTATTACAGTAATAAATTCGCACGATATGAATTCTGTTATGGAAATTGGAGAAAAAATTGTTTTTTTAAAGGATGGTGTAAAGGCATGGGAAGGAACAAATAAAGAGATTTTTAAAACTGAAAATGAGGCGATTGTAAATTTTGTGTATTCTTCAAATTTGTTTAAAAAAGTTAGAGAGGTTTATTTAAATGAAACAAAGTAAAAAAGTTATTTGTTTTTTTAAAATATACCCCTATATTTGCACCCGCTAAAAAGGAAAAAGAAGACCTGGTAGCTCAGTTGGTAGAGCACCTCCCTTTTAAGGAGGTGGTCCTGGGTTCGAGCCCCAGCCAGGTCACAAAAACTTCTTTAATTAGAGAAGTTTTTAATTTTGGTGAGATACTCAAGTGGCCAACGAGGGCAGACTGTAAATCTGCTGCGCAAGCTTCGAAGGTTCGAATCCTTCTCTCACCACTAAGCCTCAATCTTAATAGATTGAGGCTTTTTTAGTAATAAAAACAAAATGTTTAACATTTTTAACTCAATATTAAACAAAAGAAGTATATTTGTAACATAAAAATTATAATATGAAAAAAATAGGATTGGCACTGATTCTTTTATTTAATTTTTCGGGAGTATTTTCGCAAAATTCAGGAAATATTAAAGGAAAAGTTATAGATGCACAAACAAGAGAAACACTTCCTTTTGTTAGTGTAGTTGTTGAAGGAACTACTATTGGTAAAAGTACAGATGAGAATGGTGAGTTTACAATTAATAATGTGCCTCTAGGCTATATAAAAGTAAGCGTTTCATTTTTAGGATATGAAACGATACTTTCTGATGATTATTTAGTTACAAATGATAGGACACCGTTTATTGTAATTGAATTAGCTCAAACTAAAGAGCAATTAGATGAAGTTGTAGTACAAAGTCAATTGTTTAAAAAATCAGTTGAGAGTCCTTTGTCAGTTCAATCGCTGGGAATTGCCGAGATTGAAAAAAATCCTGGAGGAAATAGAGATGTGTTAAAAGTGATTCAGTCGTTGCCCGGTGTTGCTTCAAATCCTAGTTTTAGAAATGATATTATAATAAGAGGTGGAGCGCCTTCAGAAAATAGATTTTATTTGGATGGAATAGAGGTTCCAGTAATAAATCATTTTCAAACTCAAGGTTCTTCTGGAGGTCCAGTAGGTATTATAAATGCGGATTTAATTAGAAAAGTTGATTTTTTTACCAGTGCTTTTCCTGCAAGTGATGGAAATGCTTTAAGTTCTATAATAGAATTTACTCAAAAAGATGGAAATCCTGAAAAGTTAAATACAAGATTAACTCTAGGAACTTCTGACGCTGGAATTACTTTTGATGGCCCGTTGGGTGAAAAAACTACATTTATAGCTTCTGTTCGTCAATCGTATTTGCAATTTTTATTTAAACTAATAAAACTACCTTTTTTACCAACCTATAACGATTTTCAGTTTAAAGTGAAACATCAATTATCTTCAAATAGCGAAATTTCTTTAATTGGGTTAGGGGCTATTGATAAATTTAAACTAAATGAAAGTGTAAATGATAATATTACAGATGAGGAAACTTTAAAAAGAAACAGGTATGCCTTAAGTAATATCCCTATTCAAGAACAATGGAATTATACAGTCGGTGCAGTATATAAACATTTCGGTAAAAATACGATGCAACAACTAGTATTAAGTAGGAATGTTTGGAATAATAATGCAAAAAAATATTTTAACAATACAGACGATCCGAACGATTTATTATTGGATTATACTTCAAAAGAAATTGAAAACAAATTGCGATTTGAAATCACTTCAACATTAAAAGATAATTATAAACTAAATGTGGGAGTTGGTTTAGAAAATGCAACTTATTCAAACAGTACATTTCAACAATTAGCTATTTCAGATGGCGTTCAAGAAATAGATTTTTCTTCAAAATTATCAATGTTGAAATATAACTTATTCGGACAAATTTCTAAAAAATATTTGAATGCCAATTTAGGGGTTTCTTTAGGCTTTAGATTAGATGCGTCAGACTATAATAGTGAAATGAAAAACCCTTTAAATCAATTTTCGCCAAGAGTTTCATTGTCTTACAAGTTAAGTGACAAGCTTAGTGTAAACGCTACGACAGGAATCTATAAACAATTACCTGCCTATACAATTTTAGGATATAGAAACAATTTAAATGAATTAGTTAATAAAAATAATGGTCTAAAATTTATTGAAGCTATACATTATGTTTCAGGGTTTGAACTGAAACCAGATAAGACTTCAAAAATTACGTTAGAAGGTTTTTATAAAAAATATAAAAATTATCCATTTTCTATAAGAGATCAAATAAGTCTAGCAAACTTGGGCTCAGATTTTGGAGTTATAGGAAATGAAGAAGTTACTTCAACCTCTAAAGGGCGATCTTATGGCGTTGAGTTACTGGCTCAAAAAAAATCTTTCAATGGATTGTATGGGATTTTTTCATATACATTTGTTAAAAGTGAGTTTAAAGATAATTTAGGATCGTTCATTCCTTCCTCTTGGGATAATCGCCATTTATTATCGATAACTGGTGGAAAAAAGTTGAAAAAAAACTGGGAAATAGGAGGTAAGTTTAGGCTTGTTGGTGGACAACCATATACACCTTATGATTTTGAAGCGTCATCAATCATTTCAAATTATAATGTTTCTAATAGTGGAATATTAGATTATAGTCAGTTAAATTCTGAACGTTTTAAAACTTACCACCAATTAGATCTGCGTATTGATAAAACATGGTATTGGGAAAAACTTTCGTTTAATTTTTATGTTGATATTCAAAATATATACCGAAGTGAATTTAACTCACAGTCGTATTTAATTCCTTTACAAGATGCAAATGGAAATAATATTGTAGACTCTTCAGATTCATCAAAATATAGTCTCGAAGAAATTGAGAACACTTCAGGAAATGCATTCCCAAGTTTTGGTATTATATTAGATTTTTAATTGTTGTTTAACTGAAGCGTATCTAAATTTAAACGTGTTTTTAGCCATTTTTTTAATACCAATTGTTGATTAGATGCATTCGGAATTGTATCGTTCCAGCGTGCGTTAAAAACGGTAATTGTGTCTATTGTGTTAAAGTTGGTATGTATTAATTTTGCGTAGCTTAAGTGTTCTAAACCAATGTAATTTATTTTCGCTTCTTTACTTATTTGAAGAAAAGGAATTTCACTTGCTTCGTATTTAGTTATTTGAGCTGTTAGCAATTTAATTTTATCTTCTTTTTCTTTTACTGTTTCATCTCTTGAAGAAATAATTTTCTGATTTTGAACATATAAATCTGTAAGGTTTTTTACTTCACTTCTAATATCAGAATCATCTACTCCTTGGTGAAATACAATTTGAGTATCTTTTAATCCATATTCTGGCAATTTTTCATTCCATCTTAAAATTTCATCATTTGAAAGCTTGTTACCGTACACAAAAATTTTCACTTTTTTATTCTGATAATCTATATTTTCGTCTTTTTCATCAATAATACTAATGCCATTTCCTTTAATATCATCTATTAAATTTTGAGCAGATTGTTTAAATTGATTTTCTTGAAATAAGTTAAAAAACAAGTAAATACTTCCTGAAAATACTAAAAGAGCAACCGATGAAGCGGTTCTGGCAATACGTTTTCTCTTTGCAGAATTAATATATTTAAGCATTGGAAATCGCAAAAATTTCACAATTACAAAAGTTGCTAACGCAATAAAAATAGTGTTTATGGTAAACAAAAACATAGCGCCACCAAAATAGCTTAAATTCCATGTTGCAAGTCCATAACCAGCCGTGCATAAGGGTGGCATTAGAGCAGTTGCAATTGCTACACCAGCAATTGTATTCGTTTGTTTACTTTGTCTACTAAATGCAATTATTAAAGCTAAACCACCAGCAATAGCAATAAAAACATCTCTAACATCTGGTGCAGTTCTTGCCAAAATTTCTGGAGTTTCGTTTCTAAAAATTGGGATTAAAAAGAATAAAAACGAAGTTGCTAAACTTAAGCCAACCATTACGCCTAAATTAATTAACGAACGTTTTAAAGTATCAATGTCATTTATTCCAATAGATAGACCAACACCTAAAATTGGACCCATTAATGGGGATATAAGCATCGCTCCAATTACAACTGCAGTAGAACTAACATTTAAACCAATAGAAGCAATTAAAATTGAAAAAACTAGCACCCAGGCCGTATGTCCTTTCATTGAAATATTTTCTTTTATATCTTCAATTGTACCTTTTTTATCGGTGTCTTTTCTAATATCGAGTAATTCTATAAAGAATTTTTTAATACTTGAAAGAATACCGGTTATATCAGTTTGAGGCGGTATTTGTGAATTAGAAGAGCTATCTTGTTGATTGGTGTTTTCAGTTTCCATAATTAAATAGTTTAAACAAATTTATCTCCAAATGTTGATTTAACTTCAGCTGTTATCTCTTTTATTTCTTGTTCTTTATTTTTTGGGCAAATTAATAAAACATCTTTTTTCTCTACAACAATAAAATCGTTTAAGCCTTGAATTACAACTTTTTTACCCGATTGTGTTTTTACCATATTTCCTTTAGCATCTCTAAAAATTACTGCTCCGCCTAAGGTGGTGTTTTGGTGTTCGTCTGCTTTTAATTTATCTTGAAGTGAAACCCAACTACCCAAATCATTCCATCCAAAATTGGTTGGTAATACACAAACATTGGTTGCTTTTTCCATAATTCCAAAATCTATAGATATGTTTTCGGAATTTATGTAATTCTCTTCAATAAAATTATTTTCTGAAGTTGTGTTATATACATCAAATCCTTTTGAAAAAAGTTGAAACATTTCAGGTAAATAGGTTTCAAAAGCTTTAAGTATACTTTTAACACTCCAAATAAAAATACCGGCATTCCAAAGGTAATCACCACTTTTTATAAACTTTTCGGCAGTTTTAAAGTTCGGTTTTTCGGTGAAATTAATGACTTCTTTTATTGCGTTGTTAGATTTATTAAACTTAATATATCCATAACCAGTATTAGGGTTAGTTGGTTGAATACCAAGTGTTAATAAGAAATCGTTTTTTGAGCAAAAATCAAATGAAGTTTTAACATTTGAAATAAATTCTTGCTCATTTTCTATATAATGATCTGATGGAGCAATTATCATAATTCCATCTGGATTTTTGCTGTAAATTTTAAAGGCACTATATAAAATACATGGTGCGGTATTTAACATTGCTGGTTCTGGTAGAATTTGATTGGACGCAATGGTTGGTAAGTGTTTTTTTACTAGTTTTTTATATTTTTTATTGGTTGCAATTAAAATATTCTCAGAAGGGATTAAATTTTCAAACCTATTATAGGTTTGTTGAATTAATGAGCTTCCTGTGCCTAAAATATCATGAAATTGTTTGGGTAATTTATGTGTACTAATTGGCCAAAAACGAGAGCCAATTCCACCTGCCATAATTACTGCGTAATAATTTTTGTTCATAGTGTTATAATGTTTCTACCTCAGCATTTTGATTGAATAAATAGGTTTTTTTACTCTTCATTTCAATGCATTCAAATCTAGTTCTTCTAATGTTTCCTTTTTTGTAGGTTTTATTTTTAAATAAAAAAATACTTCCATGTTGTAATTCAAATATAAAACTCTTTCCGGAATTATCATCATAACGTTTTAAAGCATATGTTAATTTTACATCAGATCCTGTACTTGCTTTTGGATTAATAAGATAGTGAGCCATTAATGGTAACAAATCTTCCGGGAAAATTGCTGGATTTAAAAAAGGCAACATTAAATGCTGAAAGTTCCTTTTCCATTCAATTCCGTGTGGTTTTACACGACTATTTTTTTTAAATGTAACAAAATGCGCCAGTTCATGAATTAATGTTAGTAAAAATTGATATTGGTTCAAGTTATTATTTATAGTAATTTGAACTTTATTATGAACGGTTCTTTTAAAATCGCCGTGTTTTGTTGCTCTTTCTTTAACTATTTTTATATCTAAAGGATGTTCTGTAAGAATTTCTTCAACCAATGTTACGGCATTTTCAGGAATATATTTTGAAAGCTTTTCAATCATAAATTAAGGTGTTGTTGAAGAAACTTGCAATACTTTTCCGTTATAAAATTTGTTTCCAGTAAGTGCAAAATTATATATGTAATCTGCCATTTCTTTCGCGGTTACAGGCGCTTTATAGCCTGGGAAAGCTTCCTCTAACATTTCTGTTTGTACTGCACCTAAAGCTATTGCGTTAAATGAAATTTGCTGTTCTTTATATTCTTCAGCCAACACTTCAGTTAAGGTTAATAAAGCTCCTTTTGAAGAACTATATGCTGCCAAACCAGGAAATTTCATACTTCCTAAAACGCCGCCAATACTGCTAATATTTACAACGTGACTGCCTTTTTTTAAAAATGGAATTAATTGTTTTGTGAGTTCAGCAACTGCAAAAACGTTTACTTTATAAACTTCTAAAAAATCTAGACTTGTAATTTTTTCAAAAGGCTTGTTTACTAGTTTTCCTGCATTATTGATTAAAATATCAACATTTTTCCAGTTTTTTGTTACAAAATTTGTTACTTTTTGCAAATCGTTTTCATTAGATAAATCAACAGAAAGGGTTTTAATATTTTTAAGATTTAGCTTGTTTAAAGGTTCAGAATTTCGAGATAAAGCCAATACATTATAATTGTTTTTAGCAAATAGTTGAGCTAATTCAAAACCAATTCCACGACTTGTTCCAGTAATTATTATGTTTTTCATATTTAATTTAATAAATAACGATGTTATTAATATTTTGATATATTTGGTAAAAATACAGTTTTTAAAACATTCAAATTATGAAAAAACAAATCATTTTTAGTTTATTATTTTTAGTAACAACTTCGTTTTTTGCACAAGACATCTATTTGCACTGTGGAAAATTAATTGATACTAATTCTGGAAAAATTTTAAATGAAATGACGATTGTTGTTTCAGAAAACAAAATTGTTGCTGTTAAAAAAGGGTTTGTTGATTCAGTAAATAGTGCTGATACACTAATTGATTTAAAACAAAAAACAGTAATGCCCGGTTTAATTGATATGCACGTGCATTCAGAATTTGAAATGAAACCAGCTGCTTATGTTGAAAAATATACCGCTAACGAGGCAGATGTTGCATTTAATGCTGTTAATTATGCAAAGGTTACGTTATTAGCTGGATTTACTACAGTTAGAGATTTAGGAGGTACTGGCGTTAACGTATCCTTAAGAAATGCAATTAATAAAGGAAAAATTGTAGGTCCTAGAATTTTTACAGCAGAAAAATCTCTTGCAACAACGGGCGGACATGCAGATCCAACAAACGGAGCGAGCAGAAAATTAATGGGAAATCCTGGGCCTAAAGAAGGTGTTGTAAATAGTATTGAAGATGCTAAAAAAGCAGTACGTCAACGCTATAAGAATGGTGCAGATCTTATTAAAATTACTGCTACTGGCGGTGTTTTAAGTGTTGCTAAAAATGGTCAGAATCCACAATTTACTATTGAAGAAATTAAAGCAATTACAGAAACCGCTAAAGATTACGATATGCATGTTGCAGCCCACGCTCACGGTGACGAAGGAATGAGACGCGCCATTTTAGGTGGTGTAAAAACAATTGAACACGGAACTTTAATGTCTGAAGCCACAATGGAATTAATGATAAAACACGATGCTTATTTAGTTCCAACAATTACAGCAGGAAAAGAGGTTACAGAAAAAGCAAAAATAAAGGGTTTTTATCCTGAAATTATTGTTCCAAAGGCGTTGGAAATTGGACCAAAAATTCAAGGTACGTTTGAAAAAGCTTATAAAAAAGGAGTCGGAATTGCTTTTGGAACAGATGCAGGTGTTTTTGACCATGGTAAAAACGGAAAAGAATTTGGTTATATGTTTGAAGCTGGAATGCCAGCAATTGAGACTATTCAATCTGCTACTGTAACAAATGCTAAAATTCTAAACATGACTAATAAAATTGGTGCTATTGAAGCAGGTAAATTTGCGGATATAATTGCTGTTAATGAAGATCCAACTATAAATATTTATACTATGGAAAACGTAGTATTTGTTATGAAAAATGGTGTAATTTATAAGAAATAATTAATTATCAAAAATAATATGCTGGTAAGCTCCCATATCTGCTGGAGAGGTTCGAATTATTCCGAGAATATCATAAGGCGCGATAATAGTTCCTTGCAAAGATGCTTTTTGAATTGCATCGGAATTTTCACCGATTATTAATTCATTAGTAACAGCCGATTTAAAATCGGGATTGCCATTTAAAATATTTTCTATGTAGTGGTTTGAGTCTTCAAAATTATATTCAATTATATCATTATAACTTTGATTAAAATCGTTAAATTTTATTAGATTATTTTGAAACGAATAGTTAAATGCGCTTCCTTCAACTTTATCTAGAATCAATTCAATATTAGAATTACCATCAATAATACAATTTGTAAAGTTTGCAGCATGTAAATCTCGTGTTTCAATTATTTGTTCTCCGTTGTTATTATAGGTGAAATAATTATTGATTAAAACACTTGGGAATTGGCGTAAACTACCACTCCAAAAATTTGTAAAAGTTGCATGTGTAAAATTATAAGTTCCGCCAATTATGCAAGCTAAAGAAGCTTGTCCACTATTACTTATTACTAAATTTTCTCCTTCAATATTAGTTTCTCTTCCTAAAATTCCAAAATTGGTACTGTTGTAAATTTGTGTATTTTTTATGGTTAAAGTAGGAGATGAGTTACTACTAATAGAATCTGAAATAATACCAGCAGTTGCATTTTTAATAATAGCATTATTTATGGAATTATTTTTACTACCGGCGCGTAACCAAATTGTACCCCATTGCCCTGGAATATCACTAAATTGTGGTTCTAATCTGTCTCCTTCAAAAATTACTTGATTATTTAACTCACCTTCAACTATTAAAGTTGCGTTTTTATTGACAATAATTCCTGAATTTGAATGAAAATGAATATTTGCACCAGCTTCTATTGTAAGTGTTTTGTTTTCAGGAACAGCGCAATAACCATAAATAACATAGGGTTTCTCATTAGTAAAAGTGGTATTATTATCTAAATAAAACCCATTTATTTTAAGAGCTTCACCACTTGCATCAAGTCCTGTTGAAATAGTTTCAATTAGACCTTCAGCGTTTTTTGAAGGAAATAAAAAATGGGCATCTTTTACCAAGGTAATTAAGGTAACATTTTGCAAATTAACTTCTGTATCAAAAACAATTTTATCTTGGTAAATTGGATTTGTAACTTCATTATAATTTATTGTAGTTTCAATAAAAATATAAATACTGTCTTTGGCTAATATTTTTACGTCTTCAAATACTTTACCCGGAATCCCATCAATATTTAATCTGTAATTAGAATTTTCTCCTTCGCCTAATTTTATAGATGGTATGGCGATAGTTTGGTTACTTTTATTGTATACTTTTAAATTATACGTGCTAGAACCAATATTGGTAAATACGGTATCTAAAAACACGGTATCTTTTGAAAACGATAAATTTCCAGTACTTAAAACTGCGCTAAAGTCCTTTCTACAAGACGTTGTAATTATAAGGATAATCACAATTAAAAAAGTTAAGTAATAGCGCATTTATGTTGTTTTAGTAAATGTAAAAAATATTTAGAGAAAACTATTTTTTAATTAATTCAATTTCGTACAATTTTGCCCAATGTTTTCCAGTAACAAAAATGCGATTATTTTCTTTATCGTATGCAATTCCGTTTAAAACCTCATCACTATCAGTTAGGTTTTGCTCTTTTAAGATTTCTTCTTTTAAGCTGTTTAAATTAGCAACTCCTTCAACTTTACCGTTTGTAGGGTTGATAATTAAAATAGAGTTTTGTTGCCAAATGTTGGCATAAATTAAACCATTTATATATTCTAACTCGTTAAGATTTTCAACCTTTCTTTTATTGGTATAGGCTTCGATATAACTTTCCTCGATAAACGTTTCTGAATTTAAAAACCAAATGCGCTCTGTACCATCAGTTTTTAATAATTGTTTCCCATTATTTGCAAATCCCCAACCTTGAAGACTTTTAGTGTATTTAAACTCTTTTTCTTTTTCAAAAGTTTCCAAATCATAAACTACTCCAATCCCACCTTGCCAAGTTAATTGGTGAATTTTATTGTTAAAAATGGTAATCCCTTCTCCGAAATAGGTAGCATCTAAATCTTTTTGTTGCAATACTTTACCAGTTTCTAATTCAACCTTTCTAATATATGATTGTCCTTTGCGTCCCGTTCCTTCATATAAATAACCATTGTAATACTCTAATCCTTGGGTAAACGCTTTTTTATCGTGTGGGTAGGTGTTAATAATTTTATAGGTATAAATTTCTGGAGCTGTATCTGCTGTAAAATAAACAGTTTTTGAAACCTTTTCTGTTTTATTCTGATAAAAAACAATTGCTGTAATTGTATGTTTCCCTAATTTAAAATCGTTTATATTTAAGATTGAAGTCGTGCCGTTACTTTCAATTTTTTTAGAGCCAATAGAAAATTGAACGGAATCTATAGGCTTATTGTTTTTTTCTGAAATTGAAATAGTTAACTCCTGGTTACTTTGAATTTTTTGAGGAGTATTCAAAATAAATTTGTATTCGCTTTTACAAGAAACTAATAAAATGAACGACAAAAAACCTATTATTGACCGATATATCATAACTTTGATTAAATATTTGTAATTTTTATGTAAATAAAATAAATTATTTGTTTGAAGTTTCAAAAATATAGTTA
>CBDUKG010000066.1:0-13717 GCA_965367745.1 uncultured Flavobacteriaceae bacterium
CCAGCGACCTTCGGGTTATGAGCCCGACGAGCTACCTACTGCTCTACCCCGCGATTTGGATTGCAAATGTACAACCTTTTTTTAAAAATGCAAGAAGTTTTTTTTAATTAAAAATATTAAAGAGTACCTTTGCCGCCTTAAACATTGAAAATGAAACATAAAGCAGGTTTTGTAAATATTATTGGGAATCCAAATGTTGGTAAATCAACATTAATGAATGCTCTTGTAGGTGAAAAATTATCTATAATCACCTCAAAAGCTCAAACAACACGCCATAGAATTTTAGGTATTGTAAATGGTGAAGATTTTCAAATTTTATTTTCTGATACACCCGGAATTATAAAACCAGCGTACGAACTACAAGAATCTATGATGGGTTTTGTAAAATCGGCTTTTGAAGATGCAGATGTACTTATTTATATGGTTGAAATTGGTGAAAAGGAATTAAAAGATGAAGCTTTTTTTAATAAAATTACAAACTCCAAAATACCTGTATTATTACTAATCAATAAAATTGACACCTCTTCTCAAGAACAAGTAGAAGAAAAATTATTGTATTGGAAAGAAAAAGTGCCAAATGCAGAAGTAACTTTAATTTCTGCTTTAGAAAAATTTAATGTCGAAGGTGTTTTTAATCGAATTGTTGAGCTGCTGCCAGAATCCCCGGCTTTTTATCCAAAAGATCAATTAACAGATAAACCTGAACGTTTTTTTATTAATGAAGCCATTCGTGAAAAAATACTATTACACTATAAAAAAGAAATTCCGTACGCAGTTGAAGTAGAAACTGAAGAGTTTTTTGAAAGCGATAAAATTATTAAAATTCGTTCTGTAATAATGGTAGAACGCGAAACACAAAAAGGAATTATTATTGGTCATAAAGGTTCCGCATTAAAGCGCGTTGGAGTTGAAGCTAGAAAAGATTTAGAGAAGTTTTTCGGTAAAAAAATTCATTTAGAATTGTACGTAAAAGTGAATAAGAATTGGCGAAGTGATAAACGTCAATTACGTAGATTTGGATATAACGAGTAATCCAAATAAACAATTATGAGCTATGAAATAAAAACAATAGTTAAGGATTTCTTTGAGTTTTTTAAAAATCCACAAGAAAATTTTACCGAAATACTTTCTACTAAACAGAAATGGAAAATTTTATTTTCTATTTTATTGTTAGATTTCATACTTGTAATTTTTGCTTCAGGAATTTTGTCATTTATTGATTCGTCTTTATTTCAATTAGAATCCGATCCAATAGAAGATGTTTTTTCTAATAAAGGTGCATTGTCAATTATTTTAATGGCAGCGGTAGTTGTGCCATTTATAGAAGAACTGATTTTTCGTTTTCCTTTAAAATACGAACGAAATTTAGTATTCCACTTCTTTGATTTTCTTACTAAAAACAAAGCAAAAACATTCTGGTTTAAATATTTTAGATTATTTTTCTATTTGTTTACCTTAGCATTTGGCTTAATGCATCTTACAAATTACAGCAATACCAATACCCTCTTCTACATTTTAGCGCCACTTATTGTTTTACCTCAAATAATTGCAGGTATTACCTTGGGTTACGTAAGGCTTAAACTTGGTTTTTTCTGGGGAGTTTTACAACATGGTCTATATAATTTAATCCTATTTTCTATGGCTTTATTATTTTTCAATTCTAATGAACTAACTAAAATAAATAATGCTGATTATTCACTTGAAATTAACATAGTAGAATTTGGTCTAAATAAGCCTATAAAATTAGGAACATACAAATCTGAAGATCGCATAGATTCAATTATTGGAAACAATACAACGGTTAAAGAACTTGCAGAAATTTTGAATTCAACAGATTCTATTTTACATAAAAAATCAAAAAGAATAAATATTCGATTTATTAATAAAACCAATTCTAAAAATCCTGAAAATATTATTTTAGATGAACTAAAAAAGGAGTTTAAATAGCAGTTTTTACTTTAAAACTGAGAAACTTTATACCTTTCCAACACTAATTCTCCAACGTTTTCATCATAAATCCATATAATTCATCCATTTGCTTGTGTCCTTTTCTTCTTCCAATTCTTCCTAATAGATACATTATAATCCATAGAATAGGTAACCCAATCACAATTATTAAAGCCATACTATTATCTTCTTTTAAAGTCCACTGTACATATGCCATAATAGAAAAACCTATAAAAGCGACTGCTACAGCGAAATGAAAAAACATAAACAGTGTCCATAGTTGTGGTTTTGGTCCAAACAGTCCTTTTACAATTGTTTCATCAGTACTTATTTTTTCAATTTCTATATTTAACTGAGGAGACCAAAAGTGGTTTTCATCAACTGGAACATCTATAACTATATGGCCGTCAACAATTTTACCACAATAATTACACTTTTCAGACTTTAAATTATTTTTGAATTTTGAAATTAAAACATCCTGACTTTCGTTAAAATTCATTTTAAATCTTGGCCGTAAATGAATATCGCTATTTATGTAATCATTCATATAGTTTGGTTTGTTGAGATTTGAAATATAGTAAATTTAATTAAATGTCTAATTTTGAATTGATAATACTTCAAAATTCAAAATTAAATTGCTTACTTTTGCAAAAAATTTCAAGACGAATTTTATGAGCAATATTGTAGCCATAGTAGGAAGACCTAATGTTGGAAAATCAACTTTATTTAACCGTTTAGTACAACGTAGAGAAGCTATTGTAGATTCTGTTAGTGGTGTAACACGTGATAGACATTACGGAAAAAGTGACTGGAACGGAAAAGAATTTTCTGTTATTGATACTGGAGGATATGCTATTGGTTCTGATGATGTTTTTGAAGAAGAAATTAGAAAACAAGTACAATTAGCTATAGAAGAAGCAGATGTAATTATATTTGTTGTTGATGTTGAGCAAGGTATTACTCCAATGGATTCTGAAGTTGCCAAGCTTTTACGTAAAGTAAAAAAACCAATATTAGTTACAGTTAATAAAGTTGACAACGCCATGCGTGATGCTGATGCTGTTGAGTTTTACAACCTTGGATTGGGAGATTATTTTACAATTTCCTCTATTAATGGAAGTGGGACTGGTGAATTGCTAGATGCTTTAGCTGAAAAACTAGAAGATATTCCTGAAGAAGATGATGAATTACCAAGATTTGCAGTTGTTGGTCGTCCAAATGCCGGAAAATCATCATTTATAAATGCTTTAATTGGAAAAGAACGATTTGTTGTAACTGACATCGCAGGTACAACAAGAGATTCTATCGATACAAAATACAACCGTTTCGGATTCGATTTTAACTTGGTAGATACTGCTGGAATTCGAAAAAAATCTAAAGTTAAAGAAGATTTAGAATTTTATACGGTTATGAGAGCCGTTAGAGCCATTGAACATTGTGATGTTGCTATTTTAGTATTAGATGCAACACGTGGTTTTGAAGGTCAGGATGAAAATATTTTTTGGCTGGCAGAAAAAAATAAAAAAGGAATTATAATTTTAGTTAATAAATGGGATCTTATTGAAAAAGAAACCAATACAATGCGCGATTTTGAAGCTCAAGTAAGAAAAGAAATTGCTCCGTTTACAGATGTTCCAATTTTATTTATTAGTACTTTAACAAAGCAGCGTATTTTTAAAGCTATTGAAACCGCAGTTGAAGTTTTTGAAAATAGAAAAAAACGAATTCCAACAAGTAAGCTTAATGATACAATGTTAGATATTGTAAAACAATACGCACCACCGGCTTACAAAGGTAAATTTGTTAAAATTAAGTATTGTATGCAGTTACCAACGCCAACACCACAGTTTGTGTTTTTCTGTAATTTACCTCAATATATTAGAGATCCATACAAACGTTTTGTTGAAAATAAATTACGGGAATTATTTGACTTAAAAGGAGTTCCAATTGTAATTTATTTTAGACAAAAGTAATTAGCTACCAATAACAATATTCTTAATTATATCATCTAATATACCTGTGCAAACAGGTATGTAAATGCTTCATTCTATTTCTAAAATTATCGCTAAATCTGAAATTTTGATTCTATAGATTTCTAATTTATAAAGGTGACGATAGAAGATAAAAATATGTGTGCTTTTGTTTACATAGAGTCTTTATTTAATTTGTAATTTCGTAGTTATATTCACCTATTTATTATAAAAAACTACAAAATGGAAGATATGATTTTCTACGATAGATTGCAGTTTGCATTTACTATCACATTTCACTATATATTTCCTCAATTAACAATGGGACTCTCATTAATGATTGTTTTTTTTAAATGGAAATTTTTAAGAACAAACATTCAAAAATATAATGATGCAGCATTATTTTTTATGAAAATATTTGCTATTAATTTTACAATGGGAGTTGTAACAGGAATTCCAATGGAGTTTCAATTTGGCACAAATTGGGCAAAATTTTCCGAATTAACAGGCGGTATAATTGGTCAAACTTTGGCTATGGAAGGAATGTTCTCTTTCTTCTTAGAATCTTCTTTTTTAGCACTTTTTATTTTTGGTGAAAAATTAATGGGACAAAAACTTCATTTTTTAACAGGTGTTTTAGTTTTTTTAGGCTCTTGGGCAAGTGGATGGTTTATTTTAGCCACCAACGCTTGGATGCAACATCCTGTGGGATATGAAATTTTAGAAAATGGTAAATTTGTACTCGATAATTTTTCTGCACTATTTAGCAATCCTTGGTTATTCCCTGCATTTTTACACAATCAACTCGCTTCTGTTGTTACATCTGCTTTCGTGGTAGCCAGTATTGGTGCATTTTATATTTTAAGAAATAAAAATTTAGAACACGGAAAGCTATTTTTAAAAACAGGTGTGATTTTTGGATTAATTGCTAGCCTATTAGTTGCTTTCCCAACCGGAGATTGGAATGCTAAAAATGTAGCTACCTATCAACCGGCAAGTTTTGCAGCAATGGAAGGAATTTTTGAAACTGAAGAAGCTGGAGCCGAGATTGTACTTATTGGACAACCAAATATGGTTGAAAAGAAATTAGATAATAAAATTGCAGTTCCAAATATTTTAAGTTTTCTAACCTATCAAGATTGGAACCAGCAAATTCCGGGAATGGATCATTTCAAAAAAGAAGAATTACCGGACAATATTCCTGCGTTGTATTATTCTTACCACATTATGGTTGGCTTGGGAACTGTATTTATTGGAGTAATGGCTTTAGCTGTTTTCTTTTTATGGCGAAAAAAATTGTATACAATTAAACCACTACTTTGGGCAATTATGTTTTTAGTACCATTCCCATACATTGCTAATCTTACCGGTTGGTATGTTGCAGAATTAGGCCGACAACCTTATTTAGTATACGGATTATTAAAAACTAGTGAAGGTATCTCCCCTACTGTTTCTTCTGGCAACACATTGTTTACCCTTTTAGGTTTTGTGGGCTTATATATGCTGCTCGGATTGTTATTTTTAATATTGGTTGGTAAAACTATTCATCAAGGTCCAAAACCTATAAAACATTAAACTATGGAACTATTTTGGTTTATTATTATCGCGCTTATTTTAGCTATTTTCTTTGTTTTAGATGGTTATGATTTTGGTACAGGTATTATTCATTTATTTTTCGCAAAAAAAGAAAAAGACAAACAGGTAATTGCAAAAGCTGCTGGATTATTTTGGGATTCTAACGAAGTATGGTTAGTAGCGGCTGGAGGATTGCTTTTTATGGCATTTCCTACATTTTACGCTTCTGTTTTTAGTGGCTTTTACCTCCCTCTAATTATTGTATTGTGGCTAATTGTATTTAGAGCTATTGGATTAGAATTTAGAAGCCAATTTAAATATACAATGTGGACAACCATTTGGGATAAAGCTTTTGGTGTTGCTAGTTTATTATTGGCATTATTTTTTGGAATCGCTCTAGGAAATATTGTACGAGGTGTAAATTTAGGTGGTGTTGAAAATGGAATATCTCTATATGAAGGCCATTACTTTTTTCTGCCTTTATGGGATGGCAGTTTTAGTCCGTTAAGCGAACATCCGGGTGTAATTGATTGGTTTACAATAATTATTGGAATTATTGCCGTAGTAACTTTAGCGATACATGGAGCAACTTGGATCCGCCTAAAAACAAACGCCTCCATCAATAAAAAGCTGAAAAGAGTTATTTTTAATTTAAATATTGTGTTATTTATACTTACACTATTTTCAATAATTGTTTGGCAAATTGTAAATCCAAATTCATTAAATAATTTTTTTGAAAGACCTTATCTACTAATTTTTCCAATTATTTATTTTACTGGATTATTTGGGTTGTTTTTTATTAAGAAAATTAAAAAAGATAGCTATAGTTTTACACTTTCAACATTATTAATTATTGGTGGTATAACCTCTTCTCTAGCTTCGTTATTTCCAGTAATATTGCCATCAACCAACTCAATAAACGAATCGTTAACAATTTACAATACTGCAGCTTCTGATTATGGATTATCAGTTGCTTTTAATTGGGGAATTATAGGTCTTATATTACTTTTAATTTATTTTATTATTCAAAAAAGGCTTTTAAAAGGAAAAATTGATGAAATGGATTACGGACATTAATTAAGCAATTAAAATGACTGCAACTTTAATTTCATTATTAAGTATTCTAACTGGAATAATTGGAGCAAATATATTGGCTATAACTTTTAAAAAATATTCTTTTGGTATTGTAGGGAATACAATTGCGGGCGTATTTGGCAGTATCTTCTTTATTAAATTATTTGGAAGGCTGGGTTTCGACCCTTTTGAAATAGTTAAATCTGGAACTATTAATTTTAAACTGCTTATTATAAATTTAACAGTCTGTTTTTTAGGAGGAGTAATCGCTTTAATTTTAATAAAAAGGTTAAAAACACTACTAAACAAGAATTAATAATTATTCTTTTTTGGTATATTACTTTTATTAAAATACCCCAAAATAATTCCTAAAACCAACGACCAAATAGCCGCTAAACCAATTTGGTATGGTTTATCTAACATAAATGTTATAGTGTGAGCAGGAATCCAAAACCAAATTAAAGAAAACATTCCTTTGTCAATATTTTTCCAATTATTTTCACGTGAAATTAAATTATCTAAAAACCTATGAAGAATTACCAATAGTAAACCAAATTGCACATTCATTGCAACAGAAACTGAAAAGGCCCTTCCAAATAAGTTTAGTTCTGGTAAAAATCCTTGTACTATTAAACCATCAATAAACCCTTGAAAACCTACAAATGCATACTTTATTGCTATGGCTAAAAGTGCCCATTCCAACATTTTTAAAAAAATAACTACAAGTTTATAAGGCATAAAAACAGTGCCTCGTTGCATCCATTTAGAAAATATGTCGCCCAATGTTCCTAAAACTGCAAATTGAATCATTGCACTATAAATAGGATAGGTTTTTACCAGTTCAATATAAGTATTCATTATAATATTTTAACTTCTTTCGTAGTTATAAAATTACATACTTTATCCCAATAAAAGTTAATAAAGAATATCTAATTCAACAGGTTCAATACGCTTAATACCTTTTCTATTCATAATTATAAGATAGCGTTTAAATTCTACACCTTTTTCAGAATAAAATTTTTGAATAAGATTAATATGGTAAATTCTATTTCCAACTCTGTTGATAATTTTACCTTTTTTTAATAATGAATATTCCTTTTTAGGATCGTCCATTTGAGTGGTAAACCTGTAGAGATTTATGCGAGTTATATCTACAATACTGTCTAATCTATTGTCTGATATTTCTTCACCAAATTTTTTAGGATAAATAACAATTTTCTTTTTGTATTGGATAATTTGCTCTCCCAAAAAGTTATAATCCGCAGCTATAAATCTATTCTTTAAGCGATGTTTTTTAACCTTTGGACCCAATTTATTGAAAGGAACAAACGTAAAATTCTCTCTAACAACTCCTATTAAGTTTGTGCCAGAGTCTCTAATTTTTATTTTGAAATCGTGAAAAAATGAATTTGCTTTACTTACAAACAATAAGCCTATTGATGCTTTTATTCTATCTTTAAACATATAACCTACAACCAATGCTATAAAAAATGGTAATGTAAAATTTCCATATACTTGTTGGTAATAAAAAGCAATCCCAGTGGAAAAAATCATTGCTAAACCCGCAGCAATTGCAAATATAGATTGTTCAAAAAACGCACCGTCTTTTCTAATATCTCTATTTAAAAACAATACACCTTCTATATACTTTTTTAGCTGACTTCTTTTATGTAATAACGTTTCATCAAAATAATCTTCTTCACTGGTAAGATCGTAATTTTGTATTTTATGGTAAGCTTGTTCTTCTCTAAGAAAGTTAATTATTTTTTTTAATATTTCTTTTTCAACATTTATAATTTTATAATAATCTAACAATAGGATAAGATAATAGTTGATACTATTACTCATGTATTCATCTCCATATTTAATAGTGTTTTTTAATTCTTGTTCAATTTCTAAATGTTCAATAGTTCCTACTAAGTCTCTATAAATACCTAAAAACTTTTTAAGTTTGGTAAAATACTCGATAGAAATAGTAGCATCAGATTTTCCATGTTCCTTTAAAGTTGGAATTGCAATTTTAAGCGTATTATTTAAAATAACACCCAACATTTTCACTCTAGATTCAAACTCTAATTTATTTTTTTTTGAAATTTTTTTCCCAGATATTTTTTTTACAATTTTAATTAATTGATGTAAAGGGCCAGCTTTTAAATCAAGAATTTCATCTAATGTATATTCAGAAGCATTGTACCTAATATAAACCTTAACATCGTTATAAAACTTAGATTTTGGATACGTTTGATTATTAATATTTAAACCGTTTGGTATAAAAAGATAGGTAAGTGTATTGTATTTAGTTTTCTTCTTTTCTGAAATGTTTTCATAAATTGATTTTATTTCTAAAGAAAAATTATCGTGAATCTTTACACTATCTTGTATCATTTATAGCTAGTATCTTTTATTTAAAATTAAAACAACCCATTTGGAGTAATACCTAACCATTTAAAATAAGTCATTGCCATTATTATTGATAATACCCAAGCAATAATTTGCATAGTAATCCCAAATTTAAATCCATCGGACATACTGTATAGATTTGTAGAATATAGAAGTAATGCAGGTTTACTATTAAAAGGTAAGGTATAAACATGTTCAATTAGTAAAGCTACGGGAAAAGCCAAACTCATAATTGGAAAATCAAAACGAGTAGCAATTCCAATGGCAATAGGAATAAAAATCATGGCTCGCATAGTTTTAGATTGCATAAATAAAGCGCTAAATACCATTGCTCCTGTAAGTACAACATATAGAATCCAGAAAGGTGTCTCTGCACCAAATCCCATTGCATCAAAAGATGCATTTACTGATATTGAAGGAAGGTCGGTTACTTTAAAACCAGCTCCCAATGTATAAGCTCCCGCGGAGAACAACAATAAATGCCAAGGAATATCAACATCATTCCATTTTACAATACCTATTTTTGGCATTAATGCAATAATTGCTCCAACAAATGCAACTGCTGTTGGACTAACACCATGCCACTTATCGGTTACCCATAAGGCAAGTATACTCACAAAAATTACAATAGATTTAACCTCGTTAAACGATATTTTCCCTAAGTCTTTCAAATCTTTTTTTAGACTATCCATACCACCCGGAATACTTGGTTTACTATCCTCTTTTTTTATTGGAAAAATTATTTTAATACCAATTATCCAACCAATAATCATTAATGCCATTGCTACGGGAAAAGAAGCTATCATCCATTCAGAAAAAAATATATCGCTTCCAAGAGCTCCTGCTATTAATGAAGCTGCCAATAAATTGGCTCCAGAACCGGTTAGAAAAGAGCTAGCTCCCATATTATTTTGAAATAAATTTTGAAGCAAGACATTACGGCCTACATTATTTTTTTTACCGTTTGAAGCACCATAAATTGCAGCAACAACCATAAAAACTGGCAATAAAATAGCGGCTTTCGCAGTAGTTGCCGAAATAAATAACGACAACACAACATTAATAACCATAAAGCTTATTATTACCGAAGAAGCACTTTTACCAAATTTAATGATAAACCAAAGTGCAAACCTTTTGGCGACTCCTGTAGCTACAAGCATACTAGCTAATACAAACGACATAATATTTAACCACATAACTTTATGACCAAGTTGAGCGTAGGCAACCTCCTCTGATAAAACCTGAGTTAACACTAATGTAATTATTAAAATTAAGGATGTTAGGTAATTTGGAATTGCTTCTGTAATCCATAAAATTAATGATGCTACAAAAATAGCAAGCATTGCTTTGTTCGAAAAAATAAAATTTTCCAAACCAATACTTTCAAAATTACTTTTAGCACTTGTACTTAGCGACGTTGTATCTAAATTATCTAAAAATGGTATTTTTAGAACAAATAAAATGAGTACAAAAGATAAAATAGCTAATGGACCACCAATACGCATTAAAAAACCTTCAAATTTAGACTTCTCTCTCTTTGGGAGTTTCTCCATTCGATAATTTTTCATATCTAATACATCAAATCCGTTTTGTAATAATGCACTCATTCTATTGTTGTTTTAGTTTTCTATTCTATTTATTTTCTTAAGACTATTCCCAATCTTTATAAGGATTCTTCATTAACATAGAGTTGTAATATTTTACTTGTCCTGTTACCTCTTCACCTAACCAGCTTGGTTTATTAAAATTTTCATCTTCCGCAGAAAGTTCTACCTCAGCAACTGTTAATCCTTCATTTTCACCATAGAATTCATCAACTTCAAATGTATGTTCTCCTGATTTTACATTAAAACGTGTTTTATCAATAACCCCAGGTTCACTAATTTTTAATAAATCTGTAGCGTCTTGAATAGATATTTCTTTTTCCCATTCAAATCTAGACGTACCAGACTTATTTCCAATGCCTTTGACAGTTATAAACCCTTTATCTCCTTTAATTCTGATTCTTACAGTTCTTTCTGGAACCGTTGATAAAAACCCTTGAACAATTTTAGTTTGATTAAAAGACTCTTTTTTAAATGCATCGTTTTTTACTAAAAACTTTCTTTCTATTTCTTGTGCCATGTTGTTTTATGTTTAATTATTTAATTGTTCCCATACCCTACCCTTAAAAAAAGGGAAGAGAACTTACTTTGGGGAAAAAATTAATACTGCTTAGTTTTTTAACTTTAAGACTTTGAACCTTCTAATTAGCCAATGGTTTATTAATCCAACCTATTACGCGTTTTATTGCTTGTAAATAATTGATATTTTCTGCACCTTCTAATTTACAGTCTGCAATAGTTTTTTTAATATCATCTAACTCGGTAGATTCAGAATTAATAGTTACAATTTTCGCACCATTGATTAGTACATTTCCTACTTCACATAAGGTATTATTTACCATATAACCGAAACGTTGCTTGTGAACTCTTACACCTTGTAAATCTTTGTTAGCATCAATCATTGCTAAAAATTCTTCTAGCGTATATGTGTCTTTAGTTAGTGCTGGCATTTCCACTTGAAATGCTGGAAAGACATCATTTTCTAACACTTGTTTTGAAATAGGAAATTCACCTTTCATTAACGGATTCCATTGCTCTAAACCATCAACAGTTTGCACAAAGGTTTTTATATCCATTTTACCATCACGTATTTTAGTATTATTAATATCGTTGGTTTTAGATAAAATATATATTTCTTCAGAAGTTCTTTCCCAAACTTTTTCTGGAATTGGAACTGATAAACGTGCCATATATTTTGCTGGTATGTCAAAGTTTTGACCGAAAGTTCTAAACTCGAAACGAGGTTTAGATATTTCTCCTACTTTCATTGCTGGTTTTGTCATAATTATATTTTTAGTTGGTTTTTTATTCAATTGGTTTTTTAAACTTAAATAATGTAGAATTTGAATCGCTTACTATATAAATATTAGTATTTGTAACTGCAATACCTTCTGCCTTAATTACGCTTATTGGGTAACTTTTAATTAATACTCCTTTTAAGCTACATTTATTTACGGTTTTACTTTGATCGCTTAAAATCCATAATATATTTAATTCTTTATCGTGAAATATTCCTGAATAATCTGATGCAAAATCTAAATCATAGGATTCAATAATAGAAAAGTCAGCTCTTAAGCGCATTAATAACCCAGGGCTCTTTTCATTTAGAACAAAAATGGTTTTGTCATTTAAATTAAATGCAATTCCTTCAAGACCGCTATTGGAATCGTTATTACTATAAATTACTTTGTGTTTTTTATAGGTTTTTGTACTTAAATCGTATTCCACAACTTCTTTAGTTCTTTCTTCAACTAACAATACTTTATTTGTTGAAACCATGGAAATTCCCTCAACATCATCACCACTATAAGGGTATTCTTTTAATAGCGTTCCATCAATTGCTAACTCATAAATATTACCTGTATTATCACTTACTGTAAATAAGGTTGAACCTGAAGCATTAATTGCTAAACCAGAAGCTTCTGATACATTTATTTTTTCGCTTGAAATTAATTCGAGTTCATTTTTAGTTTCTTCAATAGTATTTGAACTCTTATTGCAAGCTTGAAAAAAGACCATAAATAGTATGGTAAAACTTATAATTTTACTTAAATGCATCATATTAAAAGTACCAGCTTGTGAATGTTCACAAGCTGGTTTTTATTAATTATTGAACGTTATAAACATTCCAACCTGTTGGATCTGCTTTAAAAGCATCAGACTCATCAGTGGTTCCACCACCTGGAGTATCATCTAAAGACATTGCTCCTGTATTTGAATAATAATATTCTTTTGTATCTGTTGCAATTCTCACATAAAATGAAACTTTAGCTCCAGTTTCACTCAATGATAATCCGTCGCCATCTGTAACTGCATCTTTTAAGTTAATAGTAACTCCAGTTTGTGAAAATGATGCATCATCTTCACCAGAAATTTTATTAGCTTTCACATATACTGGTGAATCACCAACTGCAAAATAAATTCTAGCTTCCACTATTTCTTCAGAACTTGCATAAGCGACAACTACATTAATATCTGATCCTGGAATAGGATTTGTTGGAAAAGTGATACTAGTTACTGGTCCTTCTGTTGAAGTAACTGTAGTTTCCACAACAGCATCATACGTAATAGCTTCAACTGTGTAACTTGGCCAAGTTGTTCCTAAATCGTGGTTAAAGTCACCTCCATTTTCAATTGGATAATAGGTTTTTGTTCCATCTATATATTCTACTCTAATATAGTATCTAACATCACCTTCAGCATTTAACGCAGGAACTACTCCGCTAAAAACAGCTCCATTTTGATCTAAAACAACTTTTGTTTTTTCATCATTCACATCATCTTGTTGTTCGCCTGGTAATAAATAATACAATCTAATCTCATCAACTTGATCAGGATATAAAGGCATAACTGTAAACGTAACATCGCCTCTATAACCGTCCATTTCTCCAACTATTTCCAAATCTTTAACACCACCAACTACTGTGAATTCAGCAGGTGCATTGTTTCCATTACTTGGGTAATATGTGGTTAAACCTGTATTATCTTTGGCAACAACATAATAACGAACTACTTGTCCAACCATTGCTTTTGGTACCGATGTTTTATATTCACCATCAACTAATGCCATATCTAAAGATTGTACACTTTCGCCAGCCATAAATATTAGTTTTACTGAAGAAATTCCATCAGCATCTGAAGCTGTAA
>CBDUKG010000067.1:0-13620 GCA_965367745.1 uncultured Flavobacteriaceae bacterium
CACACAAAATTAATTTGGAAAGTATTTGGTATTCTTTCTGTTATTACAATTGTTGAAGTTATTTTAGGTATTATAAAACCAGATGCACTTCATTTAACAAAAATATTAGGAACAAGTCCTTTAAACATCATATTTCTAGTATTAACAGTAGTAAAGGCATATTATATTACTTGGTATTTTATGCACATGGCCGATGAAAAAAAGAGTTTAAGACGCTCTGTGGTTTGGTCAGCAGTTTTTCTAATTATTTATTTATCCGCTTTATTATTAATCGAAGGAAGTTATATTAACGATATATTAGCTCCATTGGTAAAGTGGAATTACTAATACATTAAAAATATTTAAATGAAGAAGGTGGTTTTATAACCACCTTTTTTTTATTTTTGTAAAAAACATAATGAAAAAATTCTGGGTACTTTTTAGCTTATTTATTTTGCCATTAGTATTTTATATTTTTCTTTCGAAAGGGATATATAAATATTCTAATTTACCTATTTTAACAGAAAACGTGCTTACTATAAAACAGTTTTCTAATGACTCAAAAGCTACGTTTAACAACAATTTAAGCATTGTTTGCTTTTTAGGAAATGAAATAAACACAGCAAAAGGTAGTATGTTTAATCTTAATCAAACAATTTACAAACGCTATTACCAAAAACCATATTTTCAAATTGTTGCTATAATTCCAGAAGTATCAAAAGAGCAATATAAAGAGGCAATTGCAGAACTTTCTGCATTTACAGACATTAGTAAATGGAATTTTATCTATACTAATGAAGCAAACATCAACAACTTATTCAACAGCTTTGAAACACCATTTTCTTTAAATGAAGCATTGTATTCAGAAAACGCATATATTGTAGATATGGAGTCGCGTTTAAGAGGAAGAAAAGATGATGAAGACACCAAAGATGGAAAATTGTATGGATATAATATGAAATCTGTTGCAGCATTAAAAAATAAGATGAAAGATGATATCGACATTATCTATTATCAATTAAAAAAATCTGCCGAAAAAGAAAAACGTAGAAAAAGAGAAATTTAAAACAATGAAAAAATATTCATACATAGGCATTGCTTTTATAATTTTAATATTTGGTATATACGCAATTCCAAAAATTGTAAACCGATTTAAACCACACGAGCTTGTGAAAATTGGAAAAGTACCTTCTTTTGAATTTACAAACCAAGACGGAAAATTAATTTCAAATGCATTTTATAAAGATAAAGTGTATGTAATAGAATTTTTCTTTACCACTTGCCCTACTATTTGTCCAAAAATGAATGCAAATATGGTCATACTTCAAAATGAATATTATGGGAATTTAGATTTCGGAATTGCATCTTTTAGTATTAATCCAGCATATGACACGCCAGAAATTTTAAAAGAATATGCAAAGGTAAACGGCGCAACTTTAAAAAACTGGAACTTTTTAACAGGTGATAAAGAAACTATATATACTCTGGCAAATAAAGGCATTGCTTTGTACGCTGGCGAAAATAGTGAAGCTGAAGGAGGATTTGAACATTCAGGGATGTTTGCTTTAATAGACAAGCAGGGAAATATCCGTTCACGTTTAGATGAATTTGGAAATCCGATTGCTTTTTATGATGGCTTAGATGCAAAAAATATTCAAATGATAAAAAAAGATATTGCAATTTTATTAAAAGAATAATGAGCACGGACACTAAAAAATATAATAAGTGGATTGTAGTTTTATCTATTGCAATTCCGTTGGTAGTAGCTATTTTATTCGGTGTTAAAATTGATGCTGAATTACCTGTTTTTTTACCTCCAATTTATGCTAGTATAAATGCGTTTACTGCAGTACTTTTAGTGGTGGCAGTTTGGGCTGTTAAAAATAAAAAAATAAAATTACACGAAAAACTAATGAAAACCGCAATTGCGTGTTCTATACTTTTTTTAGCGATGTATGTTGCCTATCATATGACTTCAGAATCTACCAAATTTGGTGGAGAAGGAGCTATAAAAACAGTTTATTTTGTTATTTTAATCTCGCATATTGTGCTTTCTATTGCCGTAATACCATTTGTGCTGATCACTTTTGTTAGAGCAATTACAAATAATATTGAACTTCATAAAAAAATAGCACGTATTACATTCCCTTTATGGTTATATGTTACAATTACTGGAGTGATAGTTTATATAATGATTTCACCTTATTATTAAAATGAAAAAAATAATAATTTCAATAGTGTTATTTCTAACTTTTTTAAATACAAATGCACAATGCGCTATGTGTAAAGCTGTTGTAGAAAGTGGTGGTGATACTTCTCAAGCGGAAGGATTAAATACCGGTATTTTATATTTAATGGTATTTCCTTATCTTTTAGTAGGTGTTCTTTTATATTTTATATTCAAATATAGACGTAAGTTCAAACTTTAACATTTCTATAAGAGACTTAATGTGTAACAAACAATAATTTTAATCGTCATATAACAACATCAACTAAACCGCATTTATTAGTCGTGTTCTAATTAATACTGCTATTCGGTTTAATTTATTATAATAAGTTAAAAACTAATAAACTCAATTAAATGAGAACAAAAATTGTTACAATTTTAGTACTTGCATTCTTTTTTTCTACAAATGCACAAGATAAAAAATGGACCTTACAAGAATGCGTAGATTACGCAGTAGAAAATAATATTTCCATAAAGCAACAAGAGTTAAGTAAAGAGCTAATTGAAGAAGATATAATTACTGCAAAAGGTAATTTCTATCCTTCATTAAATGCATCTGCTTCACAAAACTTTAATTTTGGATCATATATAGATAATTATGGTGGGCGTGTTTCAAGAGATAGTAGATCGAATAGTTTTGGATTAAATTCTGGTGTAACACTGTACAATGGTAATAGAAATAAAATAAATTTATTACAAACTCAAAAAAGCTTAGAAGCTGCTGGTTTCGATTTAGAAGAAAATAAAAATAACATTATGTTATTTGTTGTGAATTCTTACTTAAATGTACTTTTAAACAAAGAGAGCATTGTAATTGCCGAAGAACAAATTGTAATTAGCAAAAGTCAACTAGAAAAAGCACAGGAATTAGTAAACGCTGGAGAAGTACCAAGAGCAAATTTACTAGAAGCAGAAGCTACTTTAGCAAATAACGAGCAACAATTAACAACAGCGCAAAACGCATTAGATTTATCCTTATTAAGTTTAGCACAATTATTACAAGTATCGCATAAAGGATTTAATATTGAAGATGTGTCTTTAACTATTGACTCGGCTTCATTAATTTATAATGATACTGATGCTATTTTTAATGCGGCATTGGCAAGTTTACCTGAAATTAAAAGCGCAGAAATTGCTGTTGAAAATTCTGAATTATCGGTTGATAGAGCAAAAGCAGGATTTTTACCATCGCTTTCTTTTGGCGCTGGAATGGGAACTTCTTACCAACACAATCAAGGTTCTAAAGATGTACGTGCAATTTTAGACGAAAATAACAATGTGGTTTATGTTCCAAATGGTTTTGGAAAACAGTTAGAAGATAACTTAGGTTTTAACGCTGGGTTCTCTTTAAGCATTCCTATTTTTAATAGATTTCAAACAAAATCTGCCGTAGCCAAAGCAAAAATAAACCTAAAAAGAACTGAATTAGCACTATTAGATAGACAAGTTAAATTAAGAGAAACTATTGAAAGAGCATATGCAGATGCAAAAGCTTCTTTAAACCAATTTGTTTCAGCTGAAAAAAGTTTATTTGCTCAAAAAGAATCTTTTAAAAACGCACAAGAAAGTTATAATTCTGGTGTAATGACTTCCTTTGATTTTGATCAAGTTAGAAACAGATTGGTAAATGCACAATCTTCAATGACAAATGCTAAGTACAATTTTGTGTTTAGAACTAAATTATTAGAATATTATTTAGGCATTCCAATTGTTCTAAATTAAATTATAAAAAAATAGTCCATAAAACATCCAACTTTTTTTAAGTTGGATGTTTTGTTTTATAGCACATTAATTATATTTGCAGCTAAATATCTATATTTTGGCGTATTTATTAAATATTGAAACAGCTACCAAAAATTGTTCGGTAAGTTTAGCAAAAGATGGTAAAACCGTTGCTTTAAAGGAATTAAACGATGGTGGTTACTCTCATGCAGAAAAATTACATGAATTTATTAAGGTAGTACTGGCAGAAGCAAACATAGAATTAACTGATTTAAACGCCATTGCTGTAAGTAAAGGCCCAGGTTCTTATACGGGATTAAGAATTGGAGTTTCAGCAGCAAAAGGGCTTTGTTTTGCTTTAAACATTCCGCTGATTTCAATAAACACATTACAATCTTTATCGCAATCTGTTTCAATTACCAATGGTTATATAATTCCGCTTTTAGATGCACGAAGAATGGAAGTATATAGTGCTGTTTTTAAGGATAACAATAGTGTAAGAAATGTTGAAGCTGAAATTATAGATGCAACTTCTTTTAATGACTATTTAGATAAAAACACCGTTTATTTTTTAGGTGATGGTGCTGAAAAATGTAAAAATTTAATTACACACAAAAATGCTATTTTTATTGATGGCAAATTCCCCTCAGCAAATGAAATGTCTTTACTTTCTTTTGAAAAATACAAAAAAAACGACATCGAAGATGTCGCTTATTTTGAACCATTTTATTTAAAAGATTTTGTAGGAACTACAGCTAAAAAATTAATTTAGTACTTTAAAAAAACTACTAAATTAATTTTCTAAAATCTTATTTTCTTATTTCAACTTGATGTGGATAAGGGATTTCAATTCCTGCTTTATCTAACGCGTATTTTCCTTCCTCTAAAATACTAAAATACACATCCCAATAATTTGCTGGAGTAGCCCATGGTCTAACTGCAAAATTAACAGAACTATCAGCCAATTCAGAAACATTTACACTCGGTGCTGGATCTTTTAAAACTTTAGGATTGTTTAAAAGCACTTGCATTAAAACATCTTTTGTTTGCTTAATATCTTCATCGTAACCCACTCCAAAAGTTAAATCAACACGTAATTTACCTTCTTCAGTATAATTTTTAATATTTCCATTTGATAAAATTCCATTTGGAATAATTACTAATTTATTACCTGGAGAAATCATTTTTGTTACAAAAATTTGAATTTCCTTTACAACTCCAATTTCACCTTGAGCTTCAATTAAGTCACCCACTTTAAAAGGTTTAAATATCATTATTAAAGCACCACCTGCAAAGTTAGCTAAAGAACCTTGCAACGCTAAACCAACAGCCAAACCAGCAGCACCTAATATTGCAATAAATGAAGTTGTTTCAACTCCAACTTGAGAAATGGCCGTTATAAAAATTAATATTTTTAATACCCAACCTATTAAATCTCCCAAAAACTTTTGAAGCGTTATATCAACACCTCTTTTTTCCATTAGTTTTCTAGTAACTTTTACAACCTTCTTAACAAGCCATAAACCTATTATTAAAATTAAAAATGCGACAATTACATTTCCTGCATTTCTTTCAACAAATGCCATTGCTAAATCTAAGTACTTTTGATAATCCATTATATTTATATTATTTGATTAAAATTAAAATTATTCCGATAATTGCTGGAATAGATTGTACCACAAATAGTTTTATCTTTCCTGTTGTATAAGACCCATAGATCCCAGCAATTGTCACACAAATTAAAAAGAAAAGTGCAGTTTCTTTCAAATTATCATTAAATAGCGACCAAATAAGTCCTGCAGCTAAAAAACCATTATACAATCCTTGATTTTTGGCTAGGGTTTTTGAAGCTTTCGCATCCTCTAGTTTCATTCCAAAAGCTTTTAGTCCTTTTGGTTTATCCCAATAAAACATTTCTAAAATCATAAAATAAATATGTTCCAATGCTACCAAAACTATTACAAACGTTATAAGAATATCCATATTTTAAAAGTTAATTTTTAATTGATTTAAAGCTTTTTTAACCTCACTTACTGGTAATTGACAAGCCCCATCAACACAAATATAAATTAAGGTTTCTTGTTCATTATATCTTCCTTCCATTAATGGAATTCTACTTTTTTTTGTGCTTGCTGCAATTAATTTATTTGGAATATAATTTTTATTCAACTCAATAAGCTTATTTTTAAAATCTTTTCCTGAAACAGCTACTTCGTAAAAATCACCTGTAAAATTACACATTAGTTGTAACCAATTAGAATATCCAGAACCATATTTTAATGTTCTTCCTTCTACATTATGGAGCATTTGCTTACTGGTTTTTAAAAAATAACTATTTGAATAATAATGACTTAATTTAAATAAGTTAGTTGCCATTATAGAATTTGAAGCCGGAATTACATTGTCTTCAATTTCCATTTTACGTGTTATTAAATCAGTATCTTCATTTGACGTAAAATAAAACATTGCTCTTTTTTCATCAAAGAAATGATCTAAACTATAATCGGTTAATTGTTTCGCAGTTTGCAACCAAAGTTCGTTTGTGGTGGCTTCATATAAAGAAATATAAGCCTCAATTACCGTGGCATAATCCTCTAAAAATCCATTTATGGTACTATTACCATTTTTATAACTATGATTTAAGTTTCCATTTTCTTGCAATTGTTTTGTATAAATAAACGTGGCATTTTTTAAAGCGACCTCCAAAAAATGTGGTTCATTAAAAACTTTATACGCATCTATATACCCTTTTAGCATTAATGCGTTCCAAGAAGTTAACGATTTATCATCTAATCTTGGCCCTTCTTTTTTTGAACGTTCTTTTAATAATATTTTTTTCCAAACTTTAACTTTGGCTTGCAATTCTAAAACAGAAATTGAGTTGTTTTTTGCAATTTCTTCATCATTATTTTTTCTAATTAACACATAATTATCGTGTTCCCAGTAACCATAATAATTTACATTGTAATATTCTGAAAACAATTCAAAATCATTATTTAAAATAGCTTTTAATTCATCTTTAGTCCAAACATAAAAAGCACCTTCTTCAAGTTTTCCTTTTGCATTAATACTATCTGCATCTAATGAAGAATAAAATGCCCCCTCTTTTGTACTTAGCTCATCTTCAATAAATTGCAGTGTTTCATACACTATATCTTTATACAACTCATTTTTAGTTGCTTGATACGCTTCTGAATATAGACTTACTAATTGACCATTATCGTACAGCATCTTTTCAAAATGAGGTACGTGCCATTTATTATCGACAGCATATCTTGAAAAACCGCCTCCAATTTGATCATAGATTCCTCCATAAGCCATATTGGTTAAAGATCTATTTACATAATCCAAAATTTCTGAATTATTTGCTTGTACGGCATAACGAAGTAAAAAACTATAGTTATTTGGCATAGGAAATTTTGGAGCGCCTTTTCTTCCTCCTAAATCAAAATCCATATTTTGTTTCCATTCCGTAACTGCACTATGTAATTGTGAAACTGTAAATTCTTTTTGGTTGGTATTTAATGGAACTAGATCTGTATTTTTTATACCTTCTGTTAGTTTTATTGCATAATCAATTACTTCTTCTGGTTTTTCATTATACATATTACTTAATTGGTCCAGTGCTTTCATCCAGTTTTCTTTTGGAAAATAAGTACCTCCCCAAATTGGTCTTCCATCTGGTAAAGCAATACAGTTTAGTGGCCATCCTCCTCTACCTGTCATTAATTGAACCGCATTCATGTAAACCTGATCTATGTCTGGACGCTCTTCTCTATCTACCTTTATATTTATAAAACTCAGGTTCATAACTGCAGCAACCTCTTCATCTTCAAAACTTTCATGTTCCATTACGTGGCACCAATGACAGGATGAATACCCAATGGAAATCAATAATAATTTATTCTCTTTTTTTGCTAAAGCCAAGGCTTCATCATTCCACGCATACCAATTTACTGGATTGTGGGCATGTTGCAATAAATAAGGACTTGTTTCATTAATTAAACTATTGGTAAACTTATGAGTTGACATGTTTTTAGGTTGATTTTTTACAACTTAGAATGGTTAAAGTATAGCATAAAAAGTTAATACATAAAGTGCTGTTAATAGAAGAAGAGGTTGTTTAAAAGTGAAATTTATTGTTACGCAAAACGCATTAAACAACTTATTTCAAACTTCAAAACAGCCTCTTTTTGTAATAAAATAATGGTTTATTTTACTTCAAAAGTAATTTTTACATTCACTCTAAATTCTGATACTTCACCATCATCCACAACAACACTTTGCGATTGTACAAATGCAGATTTTATATGCTTTACACTTTTAGAAGCATGTGCAATTGCTTTTTTAGTAGCTTCTTCCCAACTTTTGTCAGAACTAGCCATTACTTCAATAACTTTCATTACTGCCATATTCTTTTCTTTTTTAAATTAATAAGAACTAAATGTACAAAAATTTACTTAAAACTGGTAATTCTTATAGATTGCACTGATTAAATAATTTTTAACTTATTTTATTCTGTAAGTTAAAATACATTCTTTGCTTTGTGAAGTATTGCTTTCAGCAAGTAGTTTGTATCCATTTTTTTGATAGAAATTTTGTAAAGAGGCTTCTTCAATAGTAAGCCAATACTTTTGATTCGTATTTAAAGAGTGTACTTTAGATAACCATTTAGATGCCAATTGCTGATTTCTTTTTTCAGGAATTACCCACAAAAATCCAATATAATAATACTTTTCATCGTATAAATAATTGTATTTATTTTCAAAATCAGTACTGTTTGGATGTCCGCTTTTAAATACAATTCCACCAGCAATTATGGCCTCATTTTCTTTAAAAACATAAATTGATGCTGAATCTTTAAATTCCTCCCAGTTTGGAACAATAATTTGCTGCCAATCTTGAGGTAAAATATTAAAAAACTGAGTCGGATCTTTTTCTAAACTCCTAAATTTTATAGTCATACTTAAAGATTTATAATAAACCCCAGGACATTAATTTATCAGATTCATTAAACCACCTATCGCCAATATCTGTTCTATAATAACTATTATTAACAATTATATTATTAACACGGTTGTACATTGTTTTTTGAGCATCTTTCATTGTTAATCCAGTACCGCTAACCATTAACGCAATACCTGTATTGCCAGTAATAAGCCATTCGCCATTAATATTTTTTAGATGCATTGGATGAATACCTTCTTGCATTTCTTTTTTAAAAATTACAACGGAATCTTTAGAAAATAAATCGAATGTTTTTTTATCATCGTACGGAAATGGAGGTACTACGATAAAAACACCAATTTGAAATCCTTTTTTAGCATTGATACTAAATTTCTCTCCATTTGCAATTTTATATAACATATTTCCAATTGGTTCGTTAATTCCCGCTTTTTGAATAAATATTTGCGGAAATCCAAATCTGGAAGTAAATTCTAACGGGTAAATTCCGTTTCCATTTACAATACAATTTATATCTATGTGCCCTCTAAAATCTTTTTTAGCTAAAGTGCTTTCAAACTTTTGAAGTGTACTATTAAAAATAGGAGATTCTTCAGCCCAAAACATACTGCTTCCCATTTCTCCAGTAGAGACTCCTAATTCTTTAGGAAACAATTTTTTATGTTCAAATGTGACGTTTAAAGGACGCAGAAATTCTTTTCCATTAAAAAAAGCACTCACGGAAATTTCTACTCCTTTTACCTTTCTTTGCAATTGAAAATTTCCAAAATTATTTCCCCAAGATTTTTCGTAGGCTTTTAACACTCGAATTACATCTTTACCTTCATCATCACTTCCAACAAAAAGTAATTGTTTTAATTCCTGAATTTCTCCACAAGGCTTAATAACATAAGAATCTGGATGTTTTTGAACATAATTTATGGCATCATCAAAATTTTGAAATTCTTTAGATGGTATAATTTTTACTTTATGTTTTTGAAGTTCTTGGTGTCCGAAATTTCGATCTAATTCTAAAGCATCTGTGTATTCGCTTCCGCCAAAGACTACTTTTCCTGAAGCTCTAAGTTCTTTACAAATTTTACCGTAACCAGTATAATCAAAAATAATAATGTCGGCCCAATTAATATGTTTTTTCCAATCTTGTATTTTGGTAATAAAACCGTAGCCTATTTCTTTTGAAGGTTTATCCTCTATAAACATTTTAACGCTATTACCTTCTAATTGGGTTGCGTAAGCTATGTCTAAAGATTCTCCCCATCTGGAAACAAATAAAAAATTTCTTTTTATGTTTCCGTTATTTTTTAAATGTGTGTTTTTTTTATTCACTTAACTAAAATAACCTTATGAAGTTTAAATTGTATTAAAAAGGAGTGTCTGAAATTGCCATTTATAGCATATTGTAAAATTTATATTTAGTAAGGATACATCATTTTTTATGAATATAAAGAGCTTTTGGATTGCTCAACTCTAAATACTCTCAATGTGACAAATTGAGTTGGATTTTACTTTTCAGACACCCTTTTTAAAAAATTATTCTTGTTCAATAAGTTTTAAATTAACAATTACATACGATTCGTATTCTTCATTGTATTCATCTTTTTTAGTATCAATCTTATAGGTAACCTCAAAAGATTCACCAATAAATTCTTCTTTTAAAAGATTGTACTTAGCAAGTGCTTCTTTACTAATTGTTTCAAAATAAAAGCTCTCATCTTCTTCATCTGTAAAATAGTAAATACCTTCTTCAAAACCATCGAAAGTTGCTTTGATAGTCAATTTTTCTTCTTGTTGATTTACAAAAGCAAAAGATGCAATTGTAAAAAGTAAAATCATTATTTTTTTCATTTTTTTCAAATTTAAATAACTATTAATTTTTTTGATCATATTTTTTAATATAGCTTACAATAAAATGTACTTGAATCTTCAGATTTAAAAATCTGGAATTTGTTATTAAAAAAAATATGAATTTTGTAAATTCACTAAATAGTATAGATACTATGTGAATTACCTAAAGAAGTTAACCTGCGATTCTGGGTCTTACCAAGACCTACTTTTGAATATGACTTCCTAATTTTCAAAAGATTGAATCTTAATATATTTTATTTCATCAAATAAAAATTGATTACATATACATTGTAAATCAATACAAATGTAAATTAAAAAACAATATCTTTTTCAACTATTTATGTTAAAAAATTAAAAAAATTATAAAGAAAAAAGGTGCTTGAAAAACTAAAAACTACACAAAAAAAAAGGCTGTATAAAACGTTTTAAACAGCCTCTTTTTTTATAAAATAAAATTGATTTAAGCTAGTGCTTTTTCAATTCTAGTAATTGCTTCACGCAATTGTGCTTCGGATGCTGCATAAGACATTCTTATACAATCTGGTGCTCCAAAAGCTTCACCAGTAACCGTTGCTATATTTGCTTCTTCAAGTAAGAATAACGAAAAATCTGTTGCGTTTTTAATTTTATGTCCTTTAATTTCTTTTCCAAAGAAAAAAGAAACGTCTGGAAAAACATAGAATGCTCCACCTGGTTTATTTAATTTAAATCCTTCAATATTTCCTAATAAATCCAGTACCATATCTCTACGTTTATGGAATTCATCTACCATATATTGAATTTTTGAAACAGGTGCTTCTAAAGCAGTAATTGTAGCTCTTTGCGCAATACTGTTTGCTCCAGAAGTAATTTGACCTTGAATTTTATTACAAGCTCTAGCAATCCAATCTGGTGCACCGATATAACCAATTCTCCATCCTGTCATGGCAAATGCTTTTGCAACACCATTTACAGTAATTGTTCTGTCGTACATACTTTCTATTGCTGCAAAACTAAAGGTTGGTTCTCCGTAGCTTATGTGCTCATAAATTTCATCTGAAAGCACATAGATATTTGGGTACTTTTCTATTACTTTGGCCAATGCTCTATATTCAGCTTCACTATAAATAGAACCACTTGGGTTATTTGGTGAATTAAAAAAAATCATTTTTGTTTTAGGCGTAATTGCCGCCTCTAATTGCTCTGGAGTAATTTTAAAATCCGTATCAATAGAAGAAGGAATTTCTTTATAAGTAGCTTCTCCTAATGTTGCAATTGCAGAATAACTTACCCAATAAGGTGCTGGTAATAAAACCTCATCACCAGGATTTAACAATACCAGCGCTACATTTGCAATAGATTGTTTTGCTCCTGTTGAAACAACTATCTGACTTGGTTTGTAGTCTAAATTATTATCGCGCTTAAATTTTGTAATAATAGCATCTTTTAAATCGGCATACCCATCTACAGGACTATAAGAACTGTAATTATCATGAATAGCTTGTATAGCCGCTTCTTTAATAAAGTCTGGTGTATTAAAGTCTGGTTCTCCCAAACTTAAACTAATAATGTCTTTTCCTGCTGCTTTTAATTCTCTTGCTTTAGCAGCCATAGCTAATGTTGCTGATACAGGTAAACTGTTAATTCTGTTTGATAGTTGATCTTTCATGCCTTAAATAATTTAAGCGTACTCAGGCTTTACACCCAATGTTTTTAATTGATTAAAATGTTCTATTAATGCTTTTCTAAACGTCTTATACTCGTTATAAGGTAAGTTAAACTCATTTGCAGTATCTTTTACAATTTTGGCAATTTTACCATAATGAATATGAGAGATATGCGGAAAAATATGATGTTCTACTTGATGATTTAACCCTCCTGTGTACCAAGAAACAATTTTATTTGTTGGTGCAAAGTTAGAGGTTGTATATAACTGATGAATTGCCCAAGTATGCTCTAAATTTCCTTCTTTATCTGGCAATGGCATTTCTGTTTTTGGAACCACATGTGCTAATTGAAAAACAACACTTAAAATCATTCCAGCGGTATAGTGCATAACAAAAAATCCAATTAAAACTTTCCACCAAGCTATATCTAATACAAGTAATGGAAGTACAATCCATAATAAATAATAAACAATTTTAGTAATTATTAAAACAGTCCATTCTTTCGCTGGATTTGGAAATTCGCCATAAGAAAGCTTGCGTTTCAAATAATTATGCATTTGTTTAAAATCGGTAGTTATTGCCCAATTGATAGTTAACAAACCATATAAAAATATTGAATAATATTTTTGGAATTTATGAATTCCTAACCATTTAGAATGTTTAGAAAAACGAATAATCCTACCAGCATCAATATCTTCATCGTGCCCTTGAATATTTGTAAAAGTATGATGCAAAACATTGTGTTGCACTTTCCAATTATAAACATTACCAGCTAAAATATAAATACTGCTTCCCATTAATTTATTTACCCACTTTTTACTTGAAAAAGAATCGTGGTTACTATCGTGCATCACATTCATACCAACACCTGCCATTCCAATACCAATAACAACTGTTAATAAAAGTAATGCCCATTGTGGCATAGGTACTGTTAAAATTAAAACTAATGGAACTAAAAATACAGCAAACATAATAATTGCTTTTGTGTATAATTTCCAATTACCAGTACGTCTAATCTTATTTTCTTTAAAATAAGTATTCACTCTTTTATTTAGAGTTCTGAAAAATTTAGCTTTATCATTGCGTGAAAAGCTTATTGTTTGATTACTATTCATACTACTTTTTATATATATAAACGTATGCGCCAAAATTACGCCATTTTAAGTTTTTAAAAGAACTTTTGGGAAAAATATAACAATTTTTGAAAAGATGTTAATTTAATTTTTGAAATAGTAA
>CBDUKG010000068.1:0-13589 GCA_965367745.1 uncultured Flavobacteriaceae bacterium
TTAAATAACATTTCAAAAAAGCCATTATCCCATTTTGTAGGATGCGTAGTCCAGGCACCTTCTAATCCGCTTGTTACTGTATAACGACCTTTTCCAGTTTTGTTTGGATTGGACCAGCCTAAACCTTGCTCTTCAATACCAGCTGATTCAGGATCAGGACCAAGCAAACTAGCGTCTCCATTACCATGAGCTTTCCCAACGGTATGTCCACCTGCAGTTAGCGCAACTGTTTCTTCATCGTTCATTGCCATTCTTTTGAATGTTTCACGAACTTGCTCTGCTGTTTTTAATGGATTAGGGACTCCATTTACACCCTCAGGATTCACATAAATTAACCCCATTTGCACGGCTGCTAATGGGTTCTCCATAGTAGATGGGTTTTCTAAATTTTCATAACGACTGTCACTAGGTGCTAACCATTCTTTTTCCGCTCCCCAATAAATATCTTGTTCAGGGTGCCAAATATCTTCTCGCCCAAAAGCAAAACCAAAGGTTTTTAATCCCATATTTTCATAGGCAATGGTTCCTGCCAGAATAATTAAATCTGCCCAACTTACTTTGTTTCCATATTTTTTCTTAATCGGCCAAAGCAAGCGTCTCGCTTTATCTAAATTCACATTATCTGGCCAAGAGTTAAGAGGTGCAAAACGTTGATTTCCTGTTCCGCCACCACCACGTCCATCGGCTGTTCTATAGGTGCCAGCAGCGTGCCAAGCCATTCGAATCATTAACCCGCCATAGTGTCCCCAATCTGCAGGCCACCATTCTTGGCTATCTGTCATTAAGTTGTGTACATCTTTTTTTAATGCTTCAACATCTAATTTTTTTAATGCTTCACGATAATTAAAATCGGGTTGTAAAGGATTTGTCTTTGAATCGTGTTGGTGTAAAATGTTTAAATTTAATGCTTTAGGCCACCAATCCATTACTGATTTATCTGATGAAGTGTTTCCACCGTGCATTACTGGACATTTACCTTCTTGTGAATTGCTCATGATTATAATTTTTAATTAAATTCAAAATAAATATAAGATACTCTTATGGTTAAGAAATAATTATAGATATTATCTATGTTTAAATAATATTTACGTTTACAATTTTGTGAAGTATGAATTTAAGGTATTACCTTATGATAATCAAGTAAAAGGGATAGAATATTTTTATTTCTTAAATAATAGGATTTACTATTATTCAACTAATTTTTTGGAAATTCTACTACTAGCAATTAAAGCTGCTAAATAACCTAAAACTAATATAGTAATAACTACAGAAATTACATTATAAAGTTTAAGTTCAACGGGATAGGCAAGATGCTGCGTTATCATAAATAGCGCATATTTTTTTTGAAGAAGCACTAAAATGACACCTACGGAAAGACCGATAAACAAACCAAATAGCGATAATAAAAAACCTTGTAAAATAAAAACTCGCTTAATATCTTTTATTGTTGCGCCCAAATTATAAAGTGTTTTCAAATTATCTTTTTTGTCTAAAATCATCATTATAATTGCTCCAATGACATTGAATAATGCAATGATTAAAATTAGGGTAAAAATTAAATAAGACGCTAAATTTTCGGTATTTAACATTTTGTAAAAAACAGCATTCAATTGTTCCCTGGTTTCAATATTAAACTCGCTTCCTAAGTTGTTTTTTAAAGCTGCAATAGTTTCATCTCTGTTTTTAAGATTTTCAACTTTTAGTTCAATGGCAGAAACTTGTTCGGGGTTATAATTCAATAGTACTTGAGCTAATTCTAAAGAAATAAATGTGTATTTTTTGTCAACTTCTTCAGTTAATGAAAAAATGCCAATTGGTTGTGTTTCAATTTGGCTAAAGGCATCTGTTGGATTTGTAGCATACCCTTTTCCAGGTTTTGGAACGTATATTTTTAAAGGTTCCAAAAAATCAAAAACGCCTACGGATAGCACATTAGAAATACCGTTTCCAACAATTGCTCCGTTTGGAATTTTTTGGTCTAACCAAGTACCAACGTATACTGTAGAATCTATACTGTTAACTTTTGTATAATTGGTATCAACTCCTTTAATATAAGCAATATGTGTTTTTTTATTGAATTCAAAAAAAGCACGTTCCTCAATTACTTTAGAATAAGAAGCAATATTGCTTTGAGTTTCAATATTTTTTTGGATTTCAGTACTAAAAAGAAAAGATTTGCCTTTTACCGATGTAATTTTTATATCGGGATCTGCCGTGTTTAAAAAACTAATACTAAAAGTTCTTAACCCAGAAAATCCAGATAAAACTATAAATAAAGCCAATGTGCCAATAATTACACCAATTGTTGCAATTATGGTAATAATATTTATGGTGTTATTACTGCTTTTTGAAAATAAATAACGTTTAGCTATGTATAAAGGAAAATTCAAGTTATCGCTTTTGACGTTTGTCTAAAATATCAGGATTTTTAATTGGATTTTCTTTTTTACCTTTTAAAGCATTGTCAATATCTTCAATATAATCTAATGTATCATCAATATAAAATAACAATTCAGGCATTCGTCTTAGTTGGTTACGTGTACGTTTTGCCATTTCATAGCGAATTGTAGCTGTATTTTCTTGAACACCTTTTAAAATTATATCGCGTTTTAATTGAGGGAAAACACTAATAAAAACTTTTGCTTGCCCTAAATCTGACGTAACTTGTACTTTAGTAACAGAAATAATAACTCCTTTCATTCCATCTCGTGCTGCATTTTGTAACACATCTGCCAAGTCTTTTTGTAAAACTCCTGCTATTTTTTTTTGTCTGTTTGTTTCCATAATGCAAAAATAAGATTTAAATGTACATAATATAAGTTTTAAGTAAGCATTGTTTTAAATTAATAAATAATAAGCAGCTTTAAAAGCTAATTCTAAATACTTAAAGCGAGTTCAATACGTTTTTAAAAGAGATTTACTTTTAAGGATAAGTACAATACTCCTTGTAGATCTTAACGAAAAAGCGGTTAAGTTGTTTTATAAAAAACCAATAAATATCGATTAATAGCTATAAACAAAATTTGTATATTGCGAACTCTATAATACATATAACTTTTGAATAATTCTTTCGATAAATATCAAAAAAGAAGATTAAGATCTTCCTATCTTTCAGTAATTATTAGTATTGCTTTGGTTCTTTTTTTAGTGGGCTTTCTCGGTGTTATTTTGTTAAAAACCAATACGATATCTAATCATTTTAAAGAGAAAGTAGCCATTACAATTTTTTTAAATGACAATGCTAAATCTAATGATGTTGAGATTCTTAAAGCAGAATTAAAAAAAGCTGAATATGCTAAAGATGTAGTGTATATTTCAAAAAAAGAAGCTGCTGAAATCTATGCTGAAGAAATTGGTGAAGATTTTGTAGAATTTTTAGGAGATAATCCGTTAAAGAATGCTATTGATGTAACATTAAAATCGGATTTTGTTACACCAGAAAAAATGAATGAAATTGAAAAACAACTACTTATAAGAAGTATTGTTGCAGAAGTGGTATACGACAAGCCTTTGATTGAATTATTGACAAAAAATATTAATCGTATTAGTTTTTGGATGTTGTTGTTAAGTGCCATATTTACCTTAATTGCGGTAGTATTAATTAATAGTTCCATTCGTATTTCAATATACTCTAAACGTTTCACAATCAAAACAATGCAAATGGTTGGTGCAACAAAAGGGTTTATCAGAAGACCCTTTATTTGGAAAAGTATAAAACTCGGAATTATAGGTGCTTTGGTGTCTAACGCAGGCTTAATTGGCTTTATTATTTACATTAATAAAATGGTACCAGAAATTGAGTTACTTTCCGACTATAAAGAGTTAGGAATCTTATTTTTATTTATTATTATCATGGGGGTTTTAATAACTTGGTTAAGTACATTTTTTGCAACACAACGATTTTTAAATTTAAGAACAGACGAACTTTATTACTAAAAAAATGAATAAGAAGAAAGAAGAAACTAAAAGCAAATTTTTGTTCGGTAAAAAGAATTATGTACTAATGCTAATTGGTATTGCCTTTATTAGTTTAGGTTTTATATTAATGGCTGGTGGCGGTAGTGATGATCCTCTAATTTTTAATGAAGAAATCTATAATTTTAGAAGAATTAGACTAGCTCCAACACTTGTGCTTATTGGTTTGGGTATTGAAATTTATGCTATTATGGCGAAATCTTCAAAATAAACTATGGGTTATATTGAAGCAATAATCTTAGGAATTATTCAAGGATTAACAGAGTTTTTGCCCGTTTCGTCTAGTGGACATTTAGAGTTGGCAAAAGCACTTTTTGGAGACAATTCCTTACCAAATGAAAGCCTTACTTTTACGGTAGTAGTTCATTTTGCAACTGCGTTAAGTACTTTAGTTGTTTTTAGAGTTGAAGTTTTAGAAATTTTTAAAGGATTGTTTCAGTTTAAATGGAATGAAGAATTAAAATTTTCTCTTAAAATAATTTTATCAATGATTCCTGCAGTAGCTGCGGGTCTTTTTTTTGAAGAACAATTTGAAGCATTTTTTGGCGGACAAATATTATTGGTTGGGTTTATGCTTATTATAACTTCACTTTTGTTATTATTTGCTGATAAAGCCAAAAGCACAACAAAAAACGTATCTTTTTTTAATGCATTAGTTGTCGGAATTTCACAAGCTTTGGCAATTTTACCAGGAATTTCAAGATCTGGAGCAACAATTTCTTCATCTGTTTTATTAGGAATTGACCGAACAAAAGCTGCACGTTTTTCATTTTTAATGGTTGTGCCGTTAATTTTTGGAAAAATAGCAAAAGATGTATTATCAGGTTCTATAAATTTTCAGAGTAATCAAATTGGTGTTCTAAGTGTAGGCTTTATTGCTTCATTTATCGCAGGTTTATTTGCGTGTAAATGGATGCTTGCAATTGTTAAAAAAAGTAAACTTTCATATTTTGCGTTGTATTGTTTTATTGTTGGAATAATTGCAATTGCTATAACTTTATTAAATGATTAATGACTTTAGAAGACTTTAAAAACGGACAAGTTTTATTGATTGATAAACCTTTACAATGGACTTCCTTTCAGGTGGTAAATAAATTACGCTGGGAAATAAAACAACGTTTTAAAATTAAAAATATAAAGGTGGGGCACGCAGGGACTTTAGACCCGTTGGCTAGTGGTTTATTAATACTTTGCACTGGTAAATTCACTAAAAAAATTGATGAATATCAAGGTCAAATAAAAGAATATACCGGAGAAATTACTTTAGGGGCAACAACTCCAAGTTTCGATTTAGAGACTGAAATAAACCAAAGTTTTCCAATTAATCATATTTCTGAAGATTTAATTCGCCAAACTACACAACAGTTTATTGGAGAAATTGATCAAGTTCCGCCAATTTTTTCAGCCTTAAAAAAAGATGGTAAACGCTTGTATGAATTGGCAAGAGCAGGAGAAACCATCGAAATTAAATCAAGAAAAATTACCATTTCAGAATTTGAAATAACAAAAATTGAGTTGCCAAAAATTGAGTTTAGAGTTGTGTGTAGCAAAGGTACTTACATTCGTTCTTTAGCAAATGATTTTGGAGTTGCATTAAATACAGGAGGGCATTTAACGGCGTTAAGAAGGACTAAAATTGGAAACTTTAATGTTGACAATGGTATGAAAATTGATGACTTTATAGCCAGTTTGAAGCTATAAATGTTTTATGAAAAGAATTCTTTTGATTATAACCCTGTTTGGAAGTGTTCTTTGTTATCCTCAACGAGCCGTAAATTATAATTTCACTATAAATACAACATTTTCTGCCAATGATAATTTTGGCGAATACGATGATTATTTAGAGAAAACAGATTGGTCTCCAATTGCTCCAAGAGCTATATTATTAAGAAACGGTTTTGATGTAAAACTGAATAATTTTATTACAACAGGTATTAATTTAGGTTTAGACATACATCCAGATGTCGATATTTTAGCAATTCCGTACTACGTTGACGCTAAATTTTCTATTATTCAATCTGATGATGATAAGTTTTATGTTGGAGGTGGAATAGGGAAGTTACTTAAGTTAGGAAAAGCTTTTGAACGTGGAAAGTACTATAAACTAGGTATGGGGTATCATATTTCTTCAGAAAGAAATAACAGTGTTATTTTAAGTATGGATTTTCATAATAAGCAAATTGCAGATTTTGAAAATGGACGACTCAATAGTTTTTCATTTGGAATTGGAATGATTTTCTTATAACAGACGTCCTAACCAGCTATCCATAATATTTATTTCCCAATCGTTTTCTAATTCGGCTTTGGTAATTATCATATTATCAAAAACAATTGTTTTTTTAGAAACACCTTTGCTCTTCATCATTTTTTTAAATTCCTTTAAATCTTTGTATTGTACAAACTCACCTTGTTTGTAACAAACATTAATTTTATCTAAAAGAATAATGTCGTAGAATTTTTCTAACTCAAGTATAAATGCTGTTAAAGTATCGTGTGACTTTAAACTTAGAGTTATTTCAGAATTGTCAACGGAAATAATAATAAACCGATCATATTTTAATTGATAGGAGCATTCTAATGATTGCCCTTCATTTGTCCAGTTTGTTAAAAACTCTTCAATACGTTGTTTTAAGCCTTCTATTTCTTGAGGAAAAAATTTTCTACTTGAAGGGAAAATCCACAATTTACACCAATTAGGAATTTTTTTAAAATCTACAATCATTTCTTTAAATTAGAGTGTAAAGGTAGGCTAAATTAGTTCACTGCAACTGCTGAAGTCTCTAAGATATTTAGCAAGTCTTTTTGAGTATTATTTCCCTTATCTTTATTATACCAAATTTGCAGATCTTTTTTAAAATTGTCGTCTAAACCTCCATGTATAGCTTTATAATCATTTACCATTTTTGTAGCTTCAGAAGGTCTTGGCCCCCATGCGTTTAAAACTTCATTTTTGTTATTAACTATAATAACTTTTGGAATAGCTTTACCGCCATTAGTTAAAAACTGATTCATTAAGTCTTCATTTTCATCTCTACAAACAATTTTTAAATCAATTTTAGAAGAAGATTCAGCAATTTTATTAATTACAGGTAGTATTTGAGCAGCATCTCCACACCAACCTTCGGCCAATACTAATAAGGTGAAATTATCAGTTAGTTTATTTAAAGCTTCAGAGGTTTCTGTAGAAATTTTTAATGTTTTATCCAATCTATCCATTCTTTTATCATTTAGCTTGCTAAAATTAAAAAGTGATTCACTTTGTTCACTACCAGTTGATTTACCTTCAACTAAGAGACCTTTTATTAATGTTCTATAGGTTGAATATGCTATGCTTTTTTTTATACTATTTATTATTAGGGAGTTATCCATTTTTTTATTAAATTTAGTTCAATTGTTGGACGAATTAAGAATGTATTACTTACAAGTAATTTCTGTATTTAACAGGTAACAAAAGTAAAGTTTCATTTTGAATAAAAAAGGTTACCTTTGTTACAAGATAATAAAAGATAAAAAAGTCTTAATATCTGTAAAATGATATTCGTCACATTTTAAGTGGTTATGTAAGAATACATTTGTAAAACTTAATATATTAATTTTAATAGTTAAATTATGAGAACCAAACAAACAAAAAAATTAATTTTTTCACTTTTAACACTAACTGCTTTCCTAGTAGTTTCTTGCGGTGAAGTAGAAAAGAAAGGGCAGGCTGCAGAGACTAACCCAACAGAAACAGAAGAAGCACAAGGTCAATCTACAATTGTGGATGAAGAATCAGCTGCAAACGCATTACAAGTAGCTAAATCTTTACCAGATTTTTCAACTTTAGTAGCTGCAATTGACGCAGCAGGTGTTGATGATGCATTAGTAAATGTGGGCCCATTAACAGTTTTTGCACCTTTAAATAGTGCGTTTGAGAAACTGCCAGAAGGGACAGTTGAAACTCTTGTAAAACCGGAAAACAAAGAGCAATTAGCATTTATATTAAAAAATCATGTAGCGCCAGCAAATTATCCTGATACACAACTTAAAAAGGAAGCAAAAAAAGGACGTAAGTTGTATATGGCTTCAGGTAAATATTTGGTTGTAGAAAATAGAGAAGATGGTTTATATGTTGGTGGGACAAAAGTATTAAAAACAGTACAAGTAAGTAATGGCTGGATTCACGTAATAGACGATGTGTTGGTCCCAGTCGAATAATAAAAGAGTATATAGTAAATAATAAAGAAACGAATGAAATTAAAAGTATTAGTATTAGCAATAACCGTAGCAATTATATCAAGTTGCGGTGGTGACGGGAAGAAAAAAGATAACGTTGAAGCTCCAAAAGAAGCGGAAAAAGAAGTAGTAGAGGTAGATCCAATGAAAGATAAAGGAATTGGCCCTATTTCAAGTATAACCTTAGGAGAAATTGATGAAGCAATGGCGGCTGAGGGAAAAGAAGTTTTTAAAGCAAAATGTTCTGCTTGTCATAAAATGAGTAAGCGTTTTGTTGGACCAGGTTTAGCTGGTGTAACGGAAAGACGTACTCCGGAATGGATTATGAATATGATTCTAAATCCAGAAGAAATGGTAGATAAAAACCCAATAGCTAAACAATTATTAGCTGAGTATTTATCACCAATGGCAAATCAAAGTTTAACAGAAAAAGAAGCTAGACTAATACTAGAATATTTTAGAACGGTAAAAGCCGAATAGGTTTTGAAATCAACATTGAACAAACAACAAATAATAATCAAATAATTATGAAAACAATTTTTAAATCTTTATTCGCAATTACAGTACTTTCATTAGTATTTAGTAGTTGTGGTAATGGAGGCTCAGACAAAAAAAGTGGTGCTTTATCAGGTAGTGCTGCAGAGAAAGTTTATGTTGCTCCAGGTGAACACGATGAATTCTATGCATTTGTATCAGGTGGATTTAGTGGTCAATTAGCGGTTTATGGTCTTCCTTCAGGTAGATTATTTAAAGTTATTCCAGTTTTTTCAGTAGATGCTGAAAAAGCATATGGTTTTAACGAAGAAACTAAACCAATGTTAAATACTTCTCACGGTTTTATTCCTTGGGATGATTCACATCACCCAGACATTTCTCAAACTGCTGGTGAATTAGATGGTCGTTGGGTTTTTATCAATGGTAACAATACACCTCGTATTGCAAAAATTGACTTAACAACATTTGAAACTACTGAAATTATAGAAATTCCAAATTCAGCAGGGAATCACAGTTCATCTTTTGTAACTGAAAATACAGAATATGTTGTTGCAGGTACTCGTTTTTCTGTGCCATATCCTCAAAGAGATATGCCAATTGCGGAGTATAAAGGAAATTTTAAAGGAGCTTTAACTTTTATTTCTGTAGATCCAGAAGATGGAGGAATGGATATTAAGTTTCAAATTATGATGCCAGGTTTTAACTATGATTTATCGCATCCGGGAAGAGGAAAATCTCACGGATGGTTCTTCTTTACAACGTATAATACTGAAGAAGCTAACTCGTTATTAGAAGTAAATGCATCTCAAAACGATAAAGATTTTATTGCAGCAATTAACTGGAAAAAAATTGAAGAATATGTAAATAATGGTGGTGGTACAAAAGCGCCAACTAATTATGCACATAATGTATATAGTGATGAAACACATAGTGCAACTTCTACAATGAAAGATGAAATTTTAATTGTAAATCCATCGGATGTTCCTGGAGCAATCTATTTCTTACCAACACCAAAATCTCCTCACGGTTGTGATGTAGATCCAACAGGTGAGTATATTATTGGTAATGGTAAATTAGCAGCAGAATTAACGGCGCACTCATTTACAAAAATGCTTGCTGCTATTGAAGGTGAAAAATTTGATGGAGAAGCTTATGGTATCCCAATTTTACAATACGAAGAAATTTTGGCTGGTGCAGTAAAGCAACCAGGTCTTGGTCCTTTACATACCGAATTTGATGGAAAAGGGAATGCATATACTACATTCTTTATTTCTTCTGAAGTTGTAAAATGGAAATTAGGAACTTGGGAAGTAATTGATAGAAAACCTACATATTACTCTGTTGGTCACTTAATGATTCCGGGAGGAAATTCAAGAAAACCTTTTGGAAAGTATGTGTTGGCAATGAATAAAATTACAAAAGACCGTTATTTACCAACAGGTCCAGAAGTAACACAATCTGCACAATTATATGATATAACAGGTGAAAAAATGGAGTTATTGCTAGATTTTCCAACAATTGGAGAGCCACATTATGCTGCAGGTATTCCAGCTGATATTATAAAAGCTAATTCTAAAAAATTCTTTAAGTTAGAAGAGAATAAACATGAGTATGTTACAAAATCTGAAGCTGATGCTAAAGTTGTGAGAGATGGAAACGAAGTACATATTTATATGACAATGATTCGTTCTCACTTTGCACCAGACAATATTGAAGGTATTCAAGTTGGTGATGAAGTATTTTTCCACGTAACAAACTTAGAACAAGATTATGATGTACCACATGGAATTTCTATGATTGGAGCACAAACATCTGAGTTGTTAATTATGCCAGGTCAAACGGAAACTTTTAAATGGTATCCTAAAAACGTTGGTGTATGGCCGTTCTACTGTACAGATTTCTGTTCTGCATTACACCAAGAAATGCAAGGTTATGTTAGGGTTTCTCCTAAGGGATCAAGTGTTCCTATAACATATACGTTAGATGGTGATGCTGTTGATGTTGAATAAGTTAGAATTATAAAAATCAATTTTAGTTTAAAACGGGCAGCATTAATTGCTGCTCGTTTTTTTATCAAAAATAAATAAGACTATTTTATCCTTTATGTGAGTTTTATTACACAGAAATGGGTACTATTTTGTAAATTTATAGTTTATTTTAAGTGAAACAAAATCATAAACTAAACATCAAAAAAAATAATGAAAAAATCTAAAATTTTAATGATAATCGGTTCCCTTTTATTGTTAGGCTTGTTTGCATTCCCTTTATGGAATATAACTTTAGAAGCACCTCAATATCCTATTCCATTAGGTATGGATATTCATATCCATAAATTTGTTGATACTCATGAATTTGATATTAAAAACATCAATTTAATGAATCATTATGTTGGAATGCAATATATTCCAGAAACTATTCCAGAGTTTAAAATATTTCCAATTGCTATTTTAGTAATGTCTGTTTTAGGAGTAATAATTGGTTTTTTAGGCAAACACAAACTGTTTTTAGCTTGGTTTATTTTAATGACGTTTTTGGGAATTGCTGGTATGTACGATTTTTATTTATGGGAATACGATTACGGTCATAATTTAGATCCTAAAGCAATTATGAACTTTAAAAACCCCGATGGATCTGTAATGGGATTTCAACCACCGCTTTTTGGTTCAAAAGATATCCTAAATTTTAAAGCACATTCATATCCTAGACTTGGAGCGTACTTTTTATTTGTAGGAATGCTTTTAACTTTAGTTGCATTTTTTATAGGAAAAAAGGAAGCTAAAGCGTAAAAAATGTAAACGCTATATAAATACATGTTAAAACGGGTATTATTATTTTAATATATCCGTTTTAATGTATATTTACAATACTATTAAAATCAAAAATATGAAATCAAAACTTCTAAAGCCATTAACTGGTGTCTTTATACTATTGCTTACAATTTCTTGTAAAGTTGAGCCTCAGTCAATTGAATATGGTAAAGATCAATGTAGTTTCTGTAAAATGAATGTTGTTGATAAAACACATGCTTCACAGTACGTTACTTCAAAAGGAAAACAGTTTAAATTTGATGCGATAGAATGCATGATGAATGATCTAAATGAAAAAAATGAAGCTGATATTGCAATATTATTAGTCGCTAATTATGGCAACCCTGGTGGAATGATTGATGCAACTACTGCAATATTTTTAATTTCAAAAGAAATAAAAAGTCCAATGGGAGCAAATTTATCTGCCTTTTCTTCAAGTAATAAAGCTGAGGAGTTACAACAGAAACACGGTGGTACTATTTATTCTTGGGAAACTTTAAAACAAAAATTTTCTGATAAATAATGCATACTAAAATTCTATTATTTTTCTTTTTTATTACTTTAAGTATTTCAGCTAAACAAATAGAAGTTTGTAGTACTTGTACTATTAAAACTATTAAAGAAGCTATTGAAATTGCAGAAGATGGTGATGAAATTTACCTAAAAAAAGGTATTTACAAAGAAAATAACATTATCATAAATAAATCTATATCACTAATTGGTGAAGAGGGTGTAGTTATAGATGGTGAAGATGCAGGTGGAATTATAATTTTTGAAGCTGATAATTTCATAATTAGAAGTCTAAAAATTATAAATGTTGGAATGAGCTATACTGTGGATTATGCCGCAATAAAAGTTATTAAAGCCACAAATTTTACTATTGAAGATTGTATTTTAGAAAATGTATTTTTTGGTTTGTTAATTGAAAAATCAAAAAAAGGAATTATTAGAAATAACATTATATCTGGGACTAGAAAGAGTGAAGCCAGCTCTGGAAATGGAATTCATATTTGGGATGGCAGTGAGATGGAAGTGTACAATAATGAATTGTTTGGTTTACGTGATGGAATTTATTTTGAATTTGTTAAAAAAAGTATTGTTTTCGAAAATATAAGCCGCAAAAATATTCGTTATGGACTGCATTTTATGTTTTCAAACAATAATATTTACCATCATAATATATTTAGAAACAACGGAGCAGGGGTAGCAGTAATGTTTTCTAAATTTATTACAATGCATAATAATATTTTTGAGCTTAATTGGGGATCTGCATCATATGGACTTCTGCTGAAAGAAATTTATGATGCCGAAATTTATGACAACCTTTTTCAAGAAAATACCATAGGAATAAATGGAGAAGGATGTACCCGAATTAATTACACAAATAATACATTTTTAAGAAACGGTTGGGCAATTAAAATTGCAGGCGCCTGCTATACAAATATTTTTGTAAACAACGATTTTATGCATAATTCACTCGATTTATCATATAATACAAAAATACACGATAATAAATTTGATAACAATTATTGGAGTGAATACACAGGATACGATTTAGATAATGATGGCATTGGTGATGTACCATATCGCCCCGTAAAATTATTTTCTTATGTTGTAAATAAAACCCCTGAGGCATTGGTGCTTTTGAGAAGTTTATTTGTTGATATCATAAATTTCTCCGAAAAAGTTTCACCAGTTTTTACGCCAGATAATCTAATGGATTTAAATCCTTTAATGAAAAAAAATAATGATTGAATTTAACAATATACACAAACGTTTTGGCAAATTAACCGTTTTAGATGGTCTAGATTTGGATATAAAAAAAGGTGGTATTTTTGCTATTTTAGGTCCAAATGGTTCAGGGAAAACTACCTTAATAAAATGTTTGTTAGGAATGGTAATTCCAAATAAAGGAGATATTAGGTTCGAAGACAAAAGCGTACTAAAAAAGTGGGAATACAGAGATAACCTAAATTATTTACCTCAAATTGCTAATTTTCCTCCAAATTTGTCAGTAATTGAGCTGATAAATATGGTGAAGAATTTGAGACCTAAAAGTTCTAATGAAGAAGAATTAATTCAGCTTTTTGGTCTAAA
>CBDUKG010000069.1:0-13568 GCA_965367745.1 uncultured Flavobacteriaceae bacterium
GTCCGTTAGTAGAACGAAATTCATCTGCAGCCCATTTTTCAATTGCTTTGAGCATGTCCTCATTTATTCTTAGTGCAAATGCTTTTTTCTTAGACATAATTTATTTTAGATCTTTTATAAAGGTGTTTATTTTATCTGAAAAACTCGACATAATTGGGAGATTTGGGTTGTTATAAGATTGCATATTTTCAGTTAAATCGCCATTTATTTCTTTAAAAATATGATTCATATTTTTAACAATAAATAATTCAGAATTTTCTGCAGCTTTGTGTAAGAGTTCAGCATCTATATTTTTTACTTGAATATCTTTTGAACCATTAACTATTAATATTGGAATATTTAATTTTGCTATTTCTATTTGTGGATTGTATTGAATCCACGAAATTAAAAAGGGTTGTACCTGTTTATTAAAAAGAGACATTAACATTGGGTTAAATTCTTCAACAGTAGTTCCTTTTTTTAATTCAGCTAGTATTTTTTGAGTTTCATCTTTTAAAAAGGGCGCTTGTAATTCAATTTGTTCTATTAAAACTTCATCTAAACTTCTTCCAGCTCCTTCTAAAGAAATATATGCATCAACATTGTTTTTTGAAGCTATCATACCAACTAAACTTCCTTGACTGTGGCCGGCAACTATAATTTTTGAATATTCTTTGGTGTTTTTAAAATATGCAATTACACTTTTTGCTTCATTTATAAATGTTTCAAAAGTAAGAGCATCTATTTTTTCTTTGTCATCTTTTGTATAAGAAAGCACACTTTTATCAAATCTATACGTCGCTATTTTTTCATTTGCTAAAGTTTCAGCTAAATATTTTAACGAATTGTTTTTTGTCATTGCACTGTTTCCATCTCTGTCAGTTGGACCAGAGCCTGGAATTATTATAACTAGAGGATGTTTTTCAGAAGAAAGAGGTGTTATTAAATTACCATTTATAGTAACCGAATTTGTTGGAATACTAATTTTAGTTTCTGAATAACTTTTTTCTTGTGCTAAAGTTACAGATGAAATAAAAAGTATAAAGAGTGAAAATATTTTATAATTCATTACGTGTATATTTGTGTTTGTAAGTTTCTAAAACGCGTTTAATTTCTTCCTTTTTTTGTGTACCAATAAGGATTTTTTTTCCATCTTTAAGTTTTAGTTGTAACCCAATTGATCCTTTTGTGGTATATGCTTTTCCTGTTTGTTTACTAAAACCGCCTTTAACTCCCCAACCTCCATATTCTGAAATTGGACTATAGTTTCTAATATAACATTCCGAAATATTCGACCAGACTATATTTTTGTATGAAACTTGAAAGGGATAGAATTTATATTTAATACCGTTTTCATCAATTTTTGTTTGAAGTTTAAGAACTAAAAAAATAATAATTACTATAAGAAGTATAAATAAACCGATAAAAGCTGCAATGTAATCTCCCAAACTGTTATCAATATTTTTTTTCCATTCGCTTAATATTGAAAAAATTACAACTATTAAACTAATAGATAAACCTATATATACTAAAGATTGATTGAACTTTTGTTCTTCATAAAATACTTTCATAGAATAAAATAAATGAGCTTAAAATAATTTAGTTTTTATTTTTAGATTGACTTACAAAAGCTGCGAAAAAAACAACTCCTATACCAACACCTATGGCAATGATATTTAAAGCAATTCCAATTACTATTCCTTTTGAGGATTTAGTTAGTTTTTTCATTACCTATTTTTATCTCTAACCAAAACTGCTTTTGAAATATTTCCAGTTTGTCCATATCCTACACTTTTAACTTCCCATCCTTGTGATGCATATTTATTAAATAAATCTTCAAAAGTGGCGTCTTTATAGGACCATATACTTGACGGTTTTATAACTTTATATTCTTTCATGTGTTTATTATTTGTTTTTAATGATCACATGCTGTTTGGTATTTGTCATTCTAATTGGGGATAAACTTTTTAGCATGCCTGTTTCATAAATTTAAGTTTTTAAATAAAAGTGTAACCATTTTAATGATTTAAAGTACCCGTATTTACAATAGGAGATGCGTCTTTATCGGAGCAAAGTACCACCATTAAATTGCTTACCATTGCCGCTTTACGTTCTTCATCTAATTCAATAACATTATTCTTTTTTAGTTTATCTAATGCCATTTCAACCATACTAACTGCACCTTCAACAATTTTATGCCTGGCAGCAATAATCGCGGTTGCTTGCTGGCGTCTTAACATTGCACTCGCAATCTCTTGCGCGTACGCTAAATAACCAATTCGAGCTTCTAAAACTTCAATTCCTGCCATATCTAAACGTTCCGAAAGTTCTTTCTCTAACGCCTCGCTAACTTCATTTACACTCGCTCTTAATGTAATTTCTTCGGCTTTACCGTCATCTTCAAAATTATCATAAGGATATAAGCTTGCTAATTTTCTAACAGCCGCGTCCGATTGTACGCGTACAAAATTTTCGTAATTATCAACATCAAAAGCTGCTTTATACGTATCTTTTACTTTCCATACTGCAATGGTACTTATCATAATTGGATTTCCTAATTTATCGTTCACTTTAACACGTTCGCTATCAAAGTTGCTGGCTCTTAGTGAAATACCTCTTTTTTTATAAAATGGATTAGTCCAATAAAAACCATTTTCTTTTATAGTTCCCATGTATTTTCCAAATAGCAATAATACTTTTGAAGTATTGGGATTTACAAGTATAAATCCAGGAATAGTTATAATAATTAAAATTATGGAGGGAATTATTAGAAATGGATTTTCTTGAGTAATTCCAAAAATAATAGCTGCTAAAAAAATAAATAGCATAATTAACATTAAATAACCGCTTGGAGCTTTTACTGTTTTTTCTTGTGTCATGGTTGTTGATTTAAATTGATATTAATTTGATATCATAAAGATATGTAATTTTTTTTAACATTTACAAGTTTTAAACAAACATTATTTTTATCTTTGAAAAAAATAATAAGAAATGAAATCATTAAAGTTTAGTTGTATACTACTTGTGTTTTTAGTTAGTTTTTCATCTGTAAATGCTTCAAATCCAGATTGGGGAGCAACAGGGCATAGAACTATTGGTAAAATTGCTGAAGATTATTTAAAAGGTAAAACTAAAAGAAAAATTACAGAATTATTAAACGGAGAAAGTTTGGCTTTGGTTTCAACCTTTGGAGATGATATAAAATCTGATGATCGATATAGAAAATTCAATACTTGGCATTATGTAAATATGCCTTTTGGAGTTAAATATGAAGATTCTGAAAAGAATCCTAATGGGGATTTAGTCGCAGGAATAGAAAAATGTAAAGAAATTATTTTAGATGAGGCCTCAAGTAAAGAGGATAAAGTTTTTTATTTAAAAATGTTAGTGCATTTAATAGGTGATTTACATCAACCAATGCATGTTGGAAGGGCAGAAGATAAAGGAGGTAACGATATTCAAGTAAGGTGGTTTAATGATGGGACAAACCTTCATAGGGTTTGGGACTCTAATATGATTAATCATTTTAATATGACGTATACAGAATTAGCAGATAATACTAATAATGTTTCAAAAGAACAATTAAAATTTTTGCAAAAGGGAACTATTGCAGATTGGGCAAATGAAACACAACAACATGCAATTAAAGCTTATGCATCTGTTAAAATTGGTGAAAAATTAGGATACAGATATATGTATGATAATTTTGACTTAGCTCGAAATCAATTACAAATTGGAGGTATTAGATTGGCTAAAGTATTGAATGATTTGTTTTCTTAAAATCTTTAAAGGTTTCATGTTTCACTAGGAACATCTACAGGTTATAAATTATAAGTATTCCAACGTCTCTTTTCTCTTGCTAAAAGCGAATTAAACTTTTGGGGTACATCAATTTTTATAGTTGTTTGTATAAATGATTTAGGATGCAGAAATTTAATTTCTGAAGCACATAAAAACAGCCCTTTTCCTTTATGAATGGTTTCTGGATTTCCATACAGTTTATCTCCTAAAATAGGATGACCAATACTAGCCATATGTATTCTAATTTGATGTGTTCTTCCTGTTTTTGGAAAAGCTTTTAAGCAAGTTAATTCTTTATATTTTAAAGACTTAACAACTTTAATTATTTCAAAATTAGTTTCAGAAGGTTTGTTTTCTATTGGGGAGTTTATAAGCCTATTTTTTAAGACTTCACCAATTACAATAGCACAATATTTTTTTTGAATTGTTTGGTTTTCGAATTGTTTACCAAGTTCTATTTGAGCTGTTTTTGTTTTTGCAATTAATAAAATTCCTGATGTTTGGTTATCTAACCTGTGAACAGGAGTTGGTATAGAAAGCGCATCGGGTTGTGTGCTTTTTCTTAAATTGTAAGGTAATGCGTTCGCAATGGTTTTAAATTTGTTACCACTAACTGTAATTCCAGCAGGCTTATTAATAATGGCTATATGTTCATCTTCAAGAATGATTTCTAAATTATAGGCATACACTTTTTGTTGCTTGTTAGGATCTTCTCTTAGCTCTAAAACCAGACCAGCGTTTACCCAAGTGGCAGTTTGTGCAATTTTACCATTCGCCAAAACTCTTCCTTGTTTTATTGCTTTTTTAACACCACTATTTGATGGGATATAGACTTTGAAAATTTTAGGAGCATACTCTTGTAACCTAATTTTTTCGATACCTTGTGGAACAATATGAGAGTGTAGTGTATAAATAGTTTTTAATTTTAGTTTAAAATACTTTATGAATAGATATAATAAAGACGCTATTGAAAGCTAAAAGTTACATTAAAGTTGTTTTAGAAGTATTAATTTAATGTTAAAAAGTTTATTTATAATAGATTTTGAGAGTAAAGTATTTCTAAAATTTCTTTATAATCAAAGGATAATTGAAGTTTATTGGCTTCAGAAAATGAAAACCAATTATAACCTGCCACTTCTGTTTCCTGAATTTTTATTTCACCAGACCAATTTCCTAAAAAACGATAATATTTTTTTTCTTCCCAGATACCTATTTTTATAATCTTTGTTGGTGTGAAATCTAAATTACATTCTTCTTTAACTTCTCTAATTACATTTTGTTCAGCAGTTTCATTTTGTTCAGCTCTTCCACCAGGACAACCCCAAAAACCGGGATATCTTTCCGTATAATTTGAACGTTTAAGTAAGAGTATTTTTTTGTTTTCTAAAATAATGCCAGAAGCTCCTAAAACCATAATCAAATTTAATAATGAAGCACTCCTAAAGTAGCATTTTGCCCTGTTCCAAGAGCCCATTCTTTTGAAGAAATAAGGTTTCCGTTGGCATCATATAAATTTAGTTCTGCTGTATTTGGACCAGATAAACCTTGGTTTATTGCTTGAAAATCTATTCTGTTATACCCTTTTTCTAAAGTTATATAGTACACATAATAGTTACCCTTTAATCCAATATTGTCACTTACAACTTGCTCGTTTAAAAATATTCTAATCCTATCACCATCAACATAACTATAATCTCTACACTCTACTTTTACAGTTTTTGTAGTACTTTTTACAGTACCCAAACTATAATTACTTTTAAGTGTTGTATGCGTTACATCTTTATTATTCCAATACTTTTTCCCAATAATATCGCTATCTTCAGGTAAGTTTTCTAATAAAAAATTTGAATTATTATTAGATTTTGAGGAGTTTAATTTTTTATTAATTGCAGCCGTATTTAATTGTTTATTTATGTTGAGGTCTAGCTGCGTATTCGGATTTGTAAGATTTTTTTGAGATACTGCTTTTAACTTATTTGTGCTTTTCGTAACATTAATTTCACTATCAATTTTCTTGATTTTAGAAGTGTCTGTTTGTGAAAAAGAAGCATTAGTTATCGTACTAATTAACAAAAGACTAAGAAATATTTTTAATGAAATATTCATATTTTGATTTTAATTCAATAAGTAGCAAAAAAAATGCCAATAATTAAAATTAGTTGGTTTCACAGCAAAAATAACAAAAAAAGCCTCAACAAATGTTAAGGCTTTTCTAAAGTTTGTTCAACTTCTATTTTACCATTTGAAAACTACGTTTAATAAACTTAGTTAATTCTTCTCCGTGCAAAAGTCCTTGAGATAGTTTTGCTAAATCAAAAGCTTGTTGAATTAAACGTTCTTGTTTCTTTTTAGTTTTGGTATTTAAAATTTCACCAACCAATTCGTTATTTGTATTTACAACCAAATTGTACATTTCAGGGAAATTACCCATTCCCATCATTCCACCACCACCAGTAGCTTGCATTTCTTTCATTCTACGCATAAATTCTGGTTGCGTTATCATAAACGGATTTGCATTTGAATCCATCGCTTCTAACTGAACTGTGTATGTTTCTTTTGGAATAGCACCTTCAATAATTGGTTTTAAAGTTTCTTTTTCTTCGTCAGATAGTTTACTTAATTGTTCTTCATCTTTTTTAATTAAGTTGTCAATATGATCACCATCAACTCTTGTAAATTGAATATTTTCTTTACTTCCTTCTAATTTTTGAATTAAGTGAGAAACTATTGGAGAATCTAATAATAAAACTTGATATCCTTTTTCTTTAGCAGCATCAATATAACTGTGTTGCGATTTTACATCCGAAGCATATAAAATTACAATTTTATTGTCTTTATCAGTTTGTGCTGGCTTTATTTCTTCTAGCAATTCTTCAAAAGTAAAGTACTCTTTATCTACTGTTGGATACAATGCAAATTTGTCAGATTTTTCGAAGAATTTTTCTTCTGAAAGCATTCCATATTCAATAATAACCTTAATATCGTCCCATTTTTCTTCAAAAGCTTTACGGTCGTTTTTAAATAAACTTATTAGTTTATCTGCAACTTTACGTGTAATATAACTTGCTATTTTTTTAACGGCTCCGTCTGCTTGTAAATAAGATCTAGAAACATTTAAAGGAATGTCTGGAGAGTCTATAACACCACGAAGCATTTGTAAAAAGTCTGGTACAATCCCCTCAACATTATCTGTCACAAATACTTGATTTTGATAAAGTTGTATTTTATCCTTTGAAGGGTCCATGCTTTTGCTCAACTTTGGGAAATATAAAATCCCAGTTAAATTAAATGGATAATCTACATTTAAATGTATGTTGAATAAGGGTTCTTCAAATTGCATTGGATACAATTCTCTGTAAAAAGATTTATAATCTTCATCCGTTAAATCACTTGGATTTTTTGTCCAAGCTGGAGTAGGATTGTTTACAATATTATCTACCGTAATAGTTTCTGGTTTTGCATCTTCGGCAGCACCTTCTGGTAATGGTAAATTTTCTTCGCGTGTTCCAAATTTAATTGGAATAGGCATAAATTTATTATACTTATTTAAAAGTTCGTTAATTTTATGCTCTTCTAAAAAATCTAAAGAATCATCATCTATATGTAAAACAATTTCAGTTCCTCTTTCGGTTCTGTCAGTTTCTTCTAAAGTATATTTAGGACTTCCATCGCATTCCCAACGAACAGCTTTTGAATCATCAGCAAAAGATTTAGTAAAAATTTCAACTTTACTAGCTACCATAAAAGAAGAGTAGAAACCTAACCCAAAATGTCCAATAATTCCAGAGTCTTCAACTTTGTCTTTGTATTTTTCAACAAATTCTTCAGCTCCAGAAAAAGCGACTTGGTTAATGTATTTTTCAACTTCTTCAGCTGTCATCCCAACTCCTTGGTCAATAATTCTAATTTCCTTTTTATCTTTATCAACTTTAATTTCAATAATTGGATTTCCAATATCACCTTTAATTTCTCCTAAAGTTGATAAATGTTTAAGTTTTAAAGTTGCATCCGTTGCATTTGAAATTAACTCACGTAAAAATATTTCGTGATCAGAATACAAGAATTTTTTAATAATAGGAAAAATGTTCTCTGCAGTTACATTAATATTTCCAGTTGCCATATATTTTATTTTTTAAATTTAAATTTTACATATTTTATTAGTCAAAAAAAATACCAAACTAAATTCAATGACAAACTGTCACTTTAAGAGTGTTAATTAAAAATAAAACTTTAAATTGTGATTAATTAATAGTTTTTTAAATGAAGCAATTTGATTTTGATTATGTGATAATTGGAAGTGGTTTTGGAGGTTCTGTAAGTGCCTTGCGATTGTCTGAAAAAGGCTATAAAGTATTGGTAATAGAAAAAGGAAAATGGTTTAAAAGTGAAGATTTTCCAAAAACAAATTGGAATATAAAAAAGTGGATCTGGGAACCTAAATTAGGCTTGAAAGGTTTTTTTAAAATGACTTTTTTAAATCATGTATCAGTACTCTCAGGTGTCGGTGTTGGTGGCGGTTCCTTAACCTATGCAAATACCTTACCTGTACCAAAACAGCATTTTTTTAATTCGGGCAGTTGGGCAACATTAAATAATTGGGAGGTAGATTTAAAACCATTTTATACAACAGCGTATAAAATGTTAGGAGCAACCACTAATCCAAAATTATATGCAGCAGATTTGGAAGTTCAAGAACTTGCGAAGAATATTGGAAAAGAGAATAATTTTGAAGCAACAAAAGTAGCTGTTTATTTTGGTGAAGCTGGAAAACAAGTTGAAGATCCTTATTTTAAAGGAAAGGGACCAACACGAACTGGATGTACACATTGTGGCGCTTGTATGACAGGTTGCAGGTTTAACGCAAAAAATACCTTAGATAAAAATTACTTGTTTTTAGCGCAGCAATTAGGAGCTGAAATTTTAGCAGAAAAAGAGGTTTTTAATGTAATTACTCTAAATTCTACTGATGGTTCGGAAGGTTATAAGGTTGAATACAAATCTAGTATCGGAAAAAAAGCACGAAGTAGTGTAACCGCCAAGGGAATTATATTTGCTGGTGGAGTTTTGGGAACGGTTCCGTTATTATTAAAATTAAAGCAGCAATCCCTTCCAAATTTATCCGATAAAGTGGGTTGTAATATTAGAACAAATAACGAATCGTTATTATTGGTTACTTCAACATCAAAGAAACATAAAGATTTTTCTAAAGGAATTGCCATCGGTTCTATTTTGCATACCGATAAAAACAGTCATCTAGAACCTGTTCGTTATGGAGAAGGTTCTGGATTTTTTAGAATGCTAACCATTCCAATGGTGTATAGCAAAAGTTTACTAATTAGATTTTTTGGTATTTTTGGTATTTTTTTAAAATATCCGTTAAAGATGTTTAAAACTATTTTTACTAAAAATTATGCAAAAAGAACTACAGTTTTATTGTTTATGCAAACCCTAGATAGTACGCTTCAACTTAAGTTAGGAAAAATTACGAAGATGAAATCTAAAACTGAAGATGGTAAAAAACCTTCAGCTTTTATTTCTGAAGCACTAAAATTAGGAAAGCAATTTGGAAAACAAGTAAACGGAATTCCGTATGCTAATTTTACAGATGTTTTATTGGGTTCGCCAACAACTGCGCATATTTTAGGTGGTTCAGTTATGGCGGCAACTCCTGAAAAAGGAGTTATTGATAAGAATAACAATGTCTTTGGTTATAAAAACATGTTGGTTTGTGACGGATCTGCAATTTCAGCAAATCCAGGTGTCAACCCATCCTTAACAATTACGGCAATTACGGAACATGCAATGAGTAAAATTGCTACAAAATAGATTTTTAATTAATTAAAAAAGTAGGTTTTATAGCCAAAAATAATAAATATGGACGATTACATTTTAATTGAAGGTTACAAACATAATAGGTACAAACAAGAAGTTTTTTCTGAAAGTGAAATACTAAAAAAGTCTAAAGATTATTTTGAATGGGCTAATAAAAGAAGATCTGTACGTCAATTTTCTGATAAAGAAATACCAATTGAGATACTAGAAAATATAATTAAAACTGCTTCAACTGCACCTTCAGGAGCAAATAAGCAACCTTGGACATTTTGTGTTGTGAAAAGTGCAGAAATTAAAAAAGAAATTAGACTGGCAGCCGAAGCAGAAGAGCGTAAAAGTTATAATGAACGAATGAGTGATGTGTGGTTGGAAGATTTAAAACATTTAGGAACAGATGCAAATAAGCCTTTTTTAGAAACTGCACCTTATTTAATAATTGTGTTTAAGCGTGTTTTTGAATATGATGCAGAAGAAAAAAAACATCAAAATTATTATGTAAACGAGTCGGTAGGTTTGGCTTGTGGATTTTTAATTTCAGCAATTCATAATGCTGGGTTGGTAACGTTAACGCATACGCCAAGTCCTATGCGATTTTTAGAAAAAATATTGAAACGTCCAGATAATGAACGTGCTTTTTTGTTATTACCTGTAGGCTACCAAGCTGAAAAAGTTTATGTGCCAAATATTAAAAGAAAACCTCTAGAAGATATTATGAAATTGTATTAAAAAAAAGCTGTCTGAAAATTTCATTTTTCAGACAGCTTTTAAAATAAAAAGTTAATTTTTTAATTCAACTTCCTTTTTTAAAATAGGATTTTCTTTAACAATTCTATTTTTTACATGTTTTTCGAGCCATTGATCTTGTTCCCAAAGCATGTGTAACACAGATTCTTTGGCACTATAGCCATGACTTTCTTTTGGAAGCATAACTAAACGAACAGGAGCTCCAAGACCTTTTAAAGCATTAAAATAACGTTCACTTTGTAAAGGGTAGGTTCCAGAATTATTATCTGCCTGACCGTGTACTAAAAGCAAAGGTGTTTTCATAGTATGTGCGTGCATAAATGGAGACATAGTATTGTACACCTCGGGAGCTTCCCAGTAATTGCGCTCTTCACTTTGGAAACCAAAAGGTGTTAAAGTTCTGTTGTATGCACCACTTCTGGCTATTCCAGCAGCAAATAAATTAGAATGCGCCAATAAGTTGGCAGTCATAAAAGCACCATAAGAATGTCCTCCAACAGCAACTTTATTTCTATCAATGTATCCTAAATTATCAACAGCATCAATTGCAGCTTTTCCATTTGCTACTAATTGATTAATAAAAGTATCATTAGGTTGTTCATCACCTTCACCAACTATTGGGAACGAAGCATCGTCTAATACTACATAACCTCTAGTTACCCAATAAACCATAGAGCCATAATATGGATAGGTAAATTCATTTGAGTTTTTAGTGCTTTGTCCGGCACTACCTTTATCTTTAAATTCTTCAGGATAAGCCCACATTACCATTGGGTATTTTTTCCCTTTTTCGTAATTTGTAGGTAAGTATAAAGTCCCAGAAAGCTCTAATCCATCATCACGCTTATATTTAATTACTTCTTTATGTACATTTTGAATACTTTTAAAAGGGTTTTCAAAAGTTGTTAAAGCAACTGGATTTAAACTTCTCTTAATATTTCTAATATAGTAATTAGGGTATTCGTTTTTAGATTCTATACGAACAATTATTTCACCCTTTTTTATATCTAAAGCATCTATGATACCTTCTACTTTATCGGTTAATTTAGACTGGTACAATCTTTTAGTTTTTATATCTTTTAAACTAAATTCATCTACAAACGGGAATTTACCGGATTCGCTAAAACCATCTCCAATTAAATAGGCTTTATCCTTGTTTATTGAGAGTGTATATCTTCCAAATTCATTTCTTTTTGTTACAAAATTTCCTGGATCGCTATAGGTGTCTTGGTAATTTCTATCTGAAATAATTTTAGGTTTAACACTATTATTAGAAGGATTAAAAATATAGGTTTTGGTATTTCTTGTATTCCACCAATAATCGTAGGCAATTGCAGTAGAACTGTTTCCCCACTGAATACCTGAAAATCTACCAATTGTTTTAAGTATTGAAGCTGCTTTTCCATTAAAAGGTGCATTTAATTCAAAGACTTCATCTCTAAAATCAACTTCTTTTGCAGGATCTCCTTCATCTAAAGCTTCACACCAATAAAGTGTTGCAGGCTTATCTGCTCTCCAAGAAAGGTTTCTTTTACCTGTTCTTACAGCCATAAATCCTTTAGGTAAATCTTCAATTAAAGGAATTTCTAGCATTGTTTTTATAAGGTTTCCATCAGCATTATAAATGCTTGTTTTTGAGGGAAATCGGTTATATGGCACTAAATATGAAAAAGGTTTTTCTATGGTAGTTATTAAAATATAATCGCCGTCTGGAGAAAACGACATACCTCTGTACATGTCATTTCCTTTCCATAAACTTTTGTTACCATTTAAGTCAATTTTATGCAATTCTGCCAAGGCAAGTTGTTCAAAGTTATGCTCATCACTTTTATTTTTTAAAAGATCCTGGTAGGTTCTATTTTGAGCTTTAACTCCTTGTTCACTTACCGATATTGTTGGTCCAGCTGGAACAGCAGTTTTTGTATCTATTAATGGTTTTTTATCTTTTGAAATAACTTTTACAAGAAGTGAGTTGCTGTCTTTAAACCAAGAAAAAGGCATTCCAGTATTTGCATTTAAAGTTGCGTCAGTTATTTTTTTAACTGCTTTTGCTTCAATATCTAATATCCAAAGCTCAACACCATTAGAAACAGTATTTGTAAAAGCCATCATTTTTTGGTTTGGTGACCATGAGAAGTTTGAATAGCGTCCGTTTTCTGGTAATCCGGCAGCGGTTTCTTCTTTAGAAGTTCTTCCAACACGCACTTTAATATCCGTATTATAACGTTGCCTGCTGCTAATGTTGGTTTTAGGATTAATTCGAAGTCCACCAAGTCGCATTTCAGTTTCAGAAAGTTCTTCAATGTTTTTGAAGTTAGAGCGGTATAAAAAGACAAAATTCTCACCATTTTCATCCATTCGCATAGATGGAGCCAGCGGTGCTTCTGCAAGTTCTAAAATTTCTTGAGGAGGTTTTTGGTAGGTAAGTGCCTCTTGAGCAAACATACATGTTCCCCAAAATAAAATTACTGTAAAAAGTATTTTCTTCATATTAAATTTGTTTAAATAGATTACTCTCAAAACTACTAAAACAATTATAGGAAACTTATTAATAAAATGTTAAAAGCTAAATTTATGTTAAACTAGTTATTGTTTTTTATAAATTAAAATTCTTTAAATATGAATGTTTAGGAGGTAAATTCAAAAAAATAGTGATAAAACTGTTTAATTTTAATGATTATTTAGTTACTATTGTAGAAGTTGTAAAAACACAAAGATTTTACTAAGTTTGAAAATACCATAACAAAAATTAAAAATATGTATAATTCTAAAATAACAGGACTTGGATATTATGTGCCAGAAACTATAGTTACAAATGAAGACTTATCCAAGATGATGGATACTAATGATGCTTGGATTCAAGAAAGAACTGGGATAAAAGAGCGAAGATGGATAAAAGAAGGAAGTGAAGATACTTCGGCTGTAATGGGTGCAAAAGCATCAAGAATTGCAATTGAACGTGCTGGATTAACACCAAAAGATATCGATTTTATAGTATTTGCTACATTAAGTCCAGATTATTACTTTCCTGGTTGTGGTGTTCAAATTCAAGAAATGTTGGATATGAGAACTGTTGGAGCTGTAGATATTAGAAACCAATGTTCTGGATTTATTTATGCAATGTCTGTAGCAGACCAGTTTATTAAAACCGGAATGTATAAAAATATTTTAGTTGTTGGTTCAGAATTTCATTCTGGTGGTTTAGATAAAAC
>CBDUKG010000070.1:0-13297 GCA_965367745.1 uncultured Flavobacteriaceae bacterium
ATTGCTTTAAAGTTTGGGAAATCTGAAGTTAATTTTACTAATTCAGCAGCAACTTCTATTTGATTGTTGTCAAAAGATCCAGTTGTAACGTAATTTGAAATAATTCCAGTGTTTACAAAACCTTTTAAATCACTTCCTTTTGCAAAGGAAACAAGATCTATAGTAAATGCAACGGCGTTAGAAGTTATTTCAAAAGAAACACTTGTTTCATTTAAATTTATTCCATTTAAAAGTTCTGCAACGGCTACTTTATTTTCTAAAACAAAAATAATTCCGTTCATTCCTTCTTCAACAGCCTTAATTGCTAGTTTATTTCCGTTTTCGGCGTTTGTTACTTTAACACTGCGATAATTTATTAACGATTGTGAATTTTCTCCTGTATTTTGAAGCTGTTCAATCTTATTTTCATTATTGTAACAAGGTTGAATGTTGATACCACTTAAGTTTTTCCAAACTAGTTTTTTATCAAAATCAGCTCCTTTTAAATCAGCTGTCACTCTTTCCATCCATTGATCAGTAGTTACTGAAGGGAATTCAGAAAAAAGTGCTTTATTTTTATTGCTCATAATATAATATATATGAAATTATTTAATTGCTAAACTACTTCCAAAACGCTCAAAAATAGCTTTGTCTAATTCTTCTCTATGATCTGGGTGTGCTACATTTCTTAATGCAACTGCACGTTGTTTTAGTGTTTTACCAAATAGTTCAGCTACACCATATTCCGTTGCTACATAGCGAGCATGTGCACGTGTTGTTACAACACCAGCTCCTGGTTTTAATGATGGAACAATTTTAGAAACACCTTTTAATGTTGTTGATGTAACTGCAATAATTGGTTTTCCTCCTTTTGATAGCGCAGCACCGCGCATAAAGTCCATTTGACCACCAACACCAGAGAACATTCTAGTTCCAATCGAATCTGCACAAACCTGACCGGTAAAATCAATTTCAATGGCAGAATTAATAGCAGTTACTTTAGGGTTTTGACGAATGATAGCTGTATCATTTACATATGCAATATCTAACATTTCAATTTCAGGATTGTCATCCATAAAATCGTATAAACGACGTGTTCCCATAGCAAAACCAGAAATAATTTTATAAGGGTTTACCTTTTTTTGAGAACCGTTTACAACTCCAGTTTCAACTAAATCTACAATTCCTTCAGAAAACATTTCGGTATGTACACCTAAATTTTTATGATTTGTTAAATAGGTTAAAACAGCATTTGGAATCCCACCAATACCCATTTGAAGTGTAGCTCCATCATCAATAATTTCAGCAATATTTTTTCCAATAGCCTTTTCTTGTTCTGTTGGCGCAACAAATTTCATTTCGTGAATTTCTTCATCAACCATTACGCAAGCACTAAAATGGTTTAAATGCACTAAAGCATCACCAAAAGTACGTGGCATTTTAGGGTTTATTTGTGCAATTACTTTTTTCCCTTTTTCAATACCTGCAATTACAATATCTACAGATACTCCTAAAGAACAAAAACCGTGTTTATCTGGTGGAGAAACATTTACTAACACCACATCTAAGTCCATATATCCTTCTCGAAATAAACTAGGAATATCACTTAAAAAAATTGGAATATAGTCCACGGTATCACCTACCATTTTTCTAACATTACCACCAATAAAGAAAGCACTCGTATGGAAACTATCTCTTAGTTCTGGAGCTGTATATCCACATTCTCCTTCGGTATGTAAGTGACAAACTTTAACGCCCTTTAGTTCAGGACCACGTGCTACCATGGCACGAATTAATGTTTGAGGTGTTGCTGAACCTCCTTGAATTAAAACTCTATCTCCGGATTCGATTAATTTAACAGCGTCACTTGCTGTCATAACATTTGGTATTTTCATTTTATGTATAATTTGTAATACTTTTTAATATTTATTTATCCTAAAAAACTTAATATAATACCTGCAGCAATTGCAGAACCAATAACCCCTGAAACATTAGGAGCCATTGCATGCATTAATAAATAATTACTTGGATCGGATTTTAATCCTTCATGATGCACAACTCTTGCACTATCAGGTACTGCTGAAACTCCTGCTGCACCAATTAATGGGTTTATTTTATTATCTCCTTTTAAGAAAAGATTCATAAGTTTTGCAAATAATAATCCTCCACATGTTGCAATAACAAATGATATTGCACCTAATCCAAATATTAACATGGAATCTTTTGTGATAAAGATATCTGCTTGTGTAGAAGCACCTACAGTAACGCCTAATAGAATTGTTACTATGTCAATTAATTTTGTACGTGCTGTATCTGCTAATCTTTCGGTTCTTCCAGATTCTTTTAATAAATTTCCAAAGAATAACATACCTAATAATGGTAATGCACTAGGAGAGATAAACAACGTTAAAATTAAGGCTACAACTGGAAAAATCATTTTTTCTTTTTGAGTTACAGCTCTTGGCGGTTTCATTTTAATTTTTCTATCCTTTTTTGAAATTAATAAACGCATTAAAGGAGGTTGAATTACCGGAACTAAAGCCATATACGAATATGCGGCAATTGCAATAGGTCCAATTAAGTTTTTTACTGTAGTACCATCTGCAAGTACGTTTATTCCGTTTGCTAACTTAGAGGAAAGGAATATCGCAGTGGGACCATCGGCTCCACCAATAATTCCAATTGCACCAGCTTCAGGGAGGCTAAATCCTAGATAAAGAGCTCCCATAAAAGTTGCGAATACACCAATTTGTGCTGCAGCTCCTAAAAGCATTAATTTTGGATTTGCAATTAAGGATGAAAAATCGGTCATTGCTCCAATTCCTAAAAAAATTAATGGAGGATAAATTCCTTTTACTACTCCAAAATATAAATAATTTAGAACGGATCCTGTTTCGTAAATTCCAGTTTGATTTCCTGCAACAAAAGGTATATTTCCAAGAATTACTCCTGTTCCAATTGGAATTAAAAGTAGTGGTTCGTAATCATATTTTATTCCTAAAAATATAAAAACAATCCCTATAACAATCATAATTGCGTGACCAGATGTTACATTTGCAAAACCTGTATAATTGTAAAATTGTTTTAGTCCTTCAAAAGCACCACTATAAGAATTAGATTCTTCAATAGTATCAACTTGTTCAGTTTTTACAGAAGAATTAAGGTTATTTGAATTTGTATTTGTGCCTAAACCGAGTGCTGGTCTAATAAAAATCAATAATGATAAAACACAAAATATTACTATTACTTTCTTCATTTTTTTTCTTTTAAAGAATTATTTGATTTCTATAATTTTAAAATAAATAATTCAGAAATTTTTATTCTAGTTCTATCATTAATTCGTCCTGCAATACTTGTTGTCCAACATTAATTTTAATGGAAGTTATTGTACCAGCTTTTTCGCAAACAATATTGTTTTCCATTTTCATTGCTTCCAACACTAGCATTCTGTCTCCAACTTTAAGTACATCACCAACTTTTACATCAATTGACAATACTACTCCAGGAATTGGGGCAACAATTTTAGTTGTTTGAGATTTTGGGTTTACTTTTAAAGGTTCGGTTGGTCTTTTAGACGCTGAACGCACTAATGTAGGAGTTTTGGTTTTTTTAAATTCCTCACTCATTTTTACAGCATAACTAGTACCATTTACCTCTAAATTGATAATGTTATCTTCGTATGATTTTACGTTAACGGTATAGCCGTTTTCGTTTACTTTAAATTTATAAGTTTTCATGTTTTACAATCTATTTTGTGTTCCATAAATTTTAGAACTCCAAGGTGAATATGGTTTTTTAACTTGTTTTATTGTTAAAATAGCACTTTCGTGATCGTGTTGTTCACGCAAATACATATGAACTGCGGCTCCAATAGCAGCAGCAATTTCTCCTGTAAAATCTCGATCAGCTACTACTTTAATTTCACTAATTTTCTTTTCTTTTCCTTTCGTAATTATTTTGTAGGTAAAAAGCATTAGTGGAAGTCCATATTTAAAGAACAACATTAATATTACTAAAGCACTAAATACAATTAATAATCCGGTCATCAAGATAACGTATCCTTCGTTAATCTGATCTGTCATTAAAGGTGTAAACATAGTTATAATGGTATATTTGAGTGTTTTTTAGGAGGGTTTACTTCCTTTTTATTTTGTAGTAACTCTAAAGCTCTAACAATTCTAAAACGGGTGTTTCTTGGTTCAATTACATCATCAATAAATCCATATTTTGCAGCTTCGTAAGGGTTTGCAAACTTTTTAGTATATTCTTCTTCTTTTTTATCGATGTATTCTTGTTTTTCTTCAGCATCTTCAATTTTTCTAATATTAGATCCTTCTAAAACTTCAACAGCTCCTTTAGCTCCCATAACAGCAATTTCTGCAGTTGGCCAAGCATAGTTGACATCGCCACGTAGTTGCTTACAACTCATTACATCATGAGCTCCACCATAAGATTTTCGTAAAGTAATTGTTACTTTAGGAACAGTTGCTTCACCATAAGCAAATAGTAATTTTGCTCCGTGTAAAATGATTCCTCCATATTCTTGCCCAGTTCCTGGTAAGAACCCTGGTACATCAACAAGTGTAACTAGTGGAATGTTGAAGGCATCGCAAAAACGAACAAATCTTGCTGCTTTTCTAGATGCATCAATATCTAATACTCCAGCATAATATTTTGGCTGATTTGCAACAATACCAACAGGGTGTCCATTAAATCTTGCAAAACCTACGCAAATATTACGAGCATAGTTTCTATGGACTTCTGTAAATTCACCATTATCGACAAGGATTGAAATTACATCAACAATATCATAAGGTTGATTAGGATTTTCAGGGATAATTTCATTTAAAGCATCTTCTAATCTATCAATTGGATCGTTACAAGTTATAACAGGTGCTTCTTCTAAGTTGTTAGATGGTAAATAACTTAATATTTTACGTACTAATAATAAGTTTTCTTCATCATTTGCGGCTAAGAAATGTGATACACCCGATCTAGTGGAGTGAATTTTAGCACCTCCTAATTGTTCTGCAGTTACAATTTCACCTGTTACAGTTTGCACTACTTTTGGACCTGTAACAAACATATAACTAGTTTCATCAGTCATAATTGTAAAATCGGTTAAGGCGGGAGAATATACTGCTCCACCTGCACAAGGACCTAAAATTGATGAAATTTGAGGAATTACACCAGATGCCATAATATTTCTTTGGAAAATTTCAGCATATCCAGCTAAAGATCTAACACCTTCTTGAATACGTGCTCCACCACTGTCATTTAATCCAATAACGGGAACTCCAATTTTCATGGCCATATCCATTACTTTACATATTTTTAAAGCATAAGTTTCGGATAATGAACCTCCAAATACTGTAAAATCTTGTGCAAAAACATATACAATTCTTCCGTCAATTGTTCCGTGTCCAGTTACAACACCATCGGAAAGATAGATTTCTTTGTCTAATCCAAAAGATTGTGTTCTGTGCGTTACAAACATATCAAATTCTTCAAAACTATCTTCGTCTAATAGAATGTCTAAACGTTCGCGGGCTGTTAATTTCCCTTTTGCGTGTTGCGAATCGATACGTTTTTCACCACCACCTAATTTTGCTTTGGCTCTTTTTTCAATGAGCTCATTAATTTTATCTTGATTTGCCATTTTTATGTGCTTATCTATTAATTTTTTAAGAAGTTAACTAAATTTATTATTCTTTAGAGCAAAGTTCAGTAAGCACTCCTTGTGTAGATTTTGGATGTAAAAATCCAATATTTAATCCTTCAGCCCCTTTTCTAGAAACTTTATCAACAAGTTTAACACCGCGCTCTTCGGCAGTTTTCAATGCTTCCGAAGCATTTGGTACAGCAAAGGCAATATGGTGAATACCTTGTCCCTTTTTCTCAATAAATTTACCAATTGGTCCATCTGGTGAAGTGCTTTCTAATAATTCAATTTTTGTGTCACCTACCAAAAAAAAGGCTGTTTTCACTTTTTGATCAACAACCTCTTCAATATTATAACATTTTAGTCCTAATATTTTTTCGTAATATTTTATTGATTCTTCTAGATTTTCTACTGCTATTCCTAAGTGTTCAATATGTGAAATGTTCATAATTATATAGTGTTTTGTTATATTGTCTATTTTAAAGTACAAAGTTAGTTGAACCCTAAAACTAAAGATATGATAGATATCATATAATGGGTTAATCTACTAAAACGTTATAGTTAAAAATCTGTTTATTTTCAAGGGTTTAAGATGCCTAAAAGGGCTTTAAAGTTGTTAATTTAAAATTTCTATTACGGTAAAAAATATAAAATAAAAGATTTAATATTTAATTTTTAAAGTTGATTTTCTATTCAGATTTATATTTTAATAAGAGATTATCTAACATTGTTTGAGATATTTTTTTAAGATCGTATTTATGCTGCCAATTCCAATCCAATCGAGCTCTTGAATCATCTATACTTTGCGGCCAACTATCCGCAATAGCTTGTCTAAAATCTGATTGGTATTTTATTTTAAATGCAGGAATTTTAGTTTTAATTTCATCGGCAATTTCTTTAGGTGTAAAACTAATTGCAGCTAAATTATAAGATGATCGTATTTTAATTTTTTCAGCAGTTGTATCCATAATTTTTATAGTAGCATCAATAGCATCATCCATAAACATCATTGGTAATTTCGAATTTTTATTTAAAAATGAAATGTACGTTCCTTCAAGTATTGCTTTATGAAAAATTTCAATAGCATAATCTGTTGTACCACCACCAGGATTAGTTTTCCAGCTTATAATTCCAGGGTACCTTAAACTTCTAACATCTACATTGTATTTGTTAAAATAATATTCGCACCAACGTTCGCCTGCTTGTTTGCTTATTCCATAAACTGTTGAGGGTTCCATTACGGTTTCTTGGGGTGTGTTTTCTTTTGGTGTAGTTGGGCCAAAAACCGCTATTGAGCTTGGCCAAAATAATTTTTTAATTTTTCCTTCTTTTGCTAAATTTAACACATTAAATAACGAGTTCATATTTAACTCCCAAGCTTTATCTGGATATTTTTCTCCGGTTGCAGAAAGCATTGCAGCCATTAAATAAACATCAGTTACCTTATATTTTTCTATTGTTTTTAAAATAGATTCATAATCCATTGCATTTACTAATTCAAAAGGACCAGATTTAGTTAACTCTTTACTTCCTTTTCTAATATCGGCAGCAATTACAGCTTTTTTACCGTTTATTTCTCGTAATTTTAACGTTAATTCAGTCCCAATTTGACCACAAGCACCAATAATTAAAATACGTTTTTTCATGTAAATACATTTGGTTTTTAAGAGTATCAAATATACAGAAATTAAATATGTTAATTTGAAGTACTTGTTTTTTATGAAAACAATAATTTTTATTTATAAGAGTTATTTTATTACTATTTTTGACAACAATTAGTTTTACAATGAGGTATTTATACAGTTTTTTATTGATAATATTATTTTTTAGTTTTTCTTGTGATAAAACAAAAAAACTTGAAGAGGTTACTGAGGTAGCGGATACATTAGTAGTTGAAGATACAGAAAGAATAATAAATAATACAAGTGAAACACTTATTCCAGAAGCCAAACGAAATTTAAAAGATTGGAAAGAATATCAGAAATTAGACCAGTTTATGTTAAAATATTACAATGTTTCTAATTTAGAAGCACTTAATAATGCTAATGAGCTTTCAGGTTTGGTTAAAAATATGATAGACACTATTAGAGTAGAAAAGTTAACGGCGTTGAATGTTGTAGCTAGATTTAATGTATTGCACAATGAAACTTTAAGATTGTCGGATATGGCTACTATTCGTTCTATTTCTAAAGAGGAAGTTAAAGAAGAAGTTAAAAAAATAATAGATTTATATTCAGCTGTGAACTCAAAAATTAATACAATTTATGAAGCCGAAGATTTACAAAGTTCATTAGATATAGATACAGAAGCACCTATAAACGATTTGAGTGTTTTAAAAAAGAGAATTGAATCTAAACGGAAGAGACCTTCTAGTGTAATATCAAGACAATAATTAAAACGTATGAAATTCTATTCTTTATTATTTTTAATGTTATTAGCTGTTTCTTGTTCTAAAAACGAGCAAAAGAAAACTCTTAGAGTGAACACTATTTCAGAAAAAAAAGCCATTCAAACGGTACTTATTAATTGGCATAAAAATGCTGCTGAAGCAAATTTTGATGCTTATTTTAACGCAATGTCTAATAAAAGTATTTTTATTGGAACAGATGCTTCAGAAAATTGGAATATAGAAGCCTTTAAAAATTTTAGCAAACCACATTTTGATAAAGGAAAAGCTTGGAATTTTAACGCATTTGATAGAAATATTTATATAGACCCTGAAGGCAATATTGCTTGGTTCGATGAACTTTTAGACACTTGGATGGGTATTTGCAGAGGTTCAGGAGTGTTAAAAAAGACTGATAATTCTTGGAAAATAGAGCATTATGTACTTTCCTTAACAACACCAAATGATAATATTGAAGAGGTTAAAAGAATAAATGCAAAACACGATTCAATTTTTTTAAAGAAATTTAAAAAGTAATAGTTTAGTTATAAGTCTAAATTAACGTTTTTACAGTTTTAAAAACCAATTCAGATTCAAAGCCTTTTGAAATTAAAAATGCAGCTAATTTTGAGCTTTTTTTATATGAATTTGATTCTTTTATTAACGGTAATTTTTTTTCTGCAATAGCTTGAAGTGTTGTTAAATATTCATTTGAATCTATTTCTTTTAAACTAGATTTAATGTTATATTCTGAAATACCTTTAAATTTTAGCTGGTTTACAATTTTAATTTTCCCCCATTTTTTTATTGAAAACTTCCCTCTTACAAATGCTTTTGAATAGCGCTCTTCATTTAAAAAGTTATGCTGAAGTAAATGCAAAATGATACGTTCTTTTGCTTCGGGAATCATATTTAAATCGTACAATTTTTGTTCAACTTCTTTATGACAACGCTCCTGATAAGCACAGTAATTTTCTAAAACTTTTGTAGCTTCATCTACAGTATATGTTTTCTGGTTTTTCATGCAATACAAAATAAAAGAAAAAAAGCGATTCAATTGAATCGCTTTTAATTTTTTTTACTGTTTTCTATTAAGTCTAAATTTTAAATTGTTTAACATAGAATACATTATTGGGACAATAACTAAAGTTAAAAAAGTAGCAAATGATAAACCAAATATAATGGTCCAAGACATTGGCCCCCAAAACACTACATTTTCCCCACCAATATAAAATTGGGGATCAAATTCGGTAAACAAGGTCATAAAATTAATATTAATTCCAATAGCTAAAGGTAGCAATCCTAAAATAGTTGTAATTGCCGTTAATAAAACAGGTCTTAAACGTGTTTTACCACCTTCAATAATACTTTCATAAATTAGTTCTTTTGTTAAAGTACCAGGTTCTAAATTTTGTTCTAAACGTTTACGTTTCATTATTAAATTGGTATAATCAATTAAAACAATAGCGTTATTTACAACAATACCGGCTAATGATATTACTCCAATCATGGTCATCATAATTACAAATTCCATATTAAAAATAATCAAACCGAATAACACTCCAATTAAACTTAATAATACTGATAATGATATAATTACTGGTGTAGATGTGGAGTTAAATTGTCCAACTAAAATTAAAAATATTAAGAAAACGGCTATTAATAAAGCTTTGCTTAAAAATGCCATTTCTTCTGCTTGCGCTTCTTGTTCACCTGTAAAGGAAATTGAAATATCTTTTGGTAAAGTATAAGTTTTAAGTGCATTTTTAATTTGATCATTTACATCTGTTGGATTGTAATTTTCAATAACATTAGATGAGATTGTAATAACTCTATTTAAATCTTTTCGTTTTACAGCGCTAAATGTAGAAGAAGTTTCGGCATGTGCTACCGAAGAAATAGGAACTTGCACAATTTTTCCAGAACTTTGATTTCTAAAGGTAATTTTTTGATTTACCAAAAGGTCTTTATTGTAGCGATATTTATCCATTAAACGGATATTAATTGGGTAATCGTCTTCACCATCTTTAAATGTAGAAACTTCTTTCCCAAACAATGAAGTTCTTAAAGCATCACCAATTTGACCTGTAGAAATATTTAATCTTCTCGCTTTTTGGCGGTCAATAATAATTGGCATTTCAGGTTTTCCTTGTTCTACATCTAGTTTTAAATCTTCAATACCTAAAATTGTTGTTTTATTGATAAACTGACGAATATTATCGGCAGTTTCTAACAAATGTTCATAATCATCCCCAGAAACTTCAATATTAATTGGAGCGCCAGCAGGAGGGCCATCTGCAGGTCTATCAACGGTAATATTAACACCAGGAATTTCTTGTAACAAGTTTCGTATATCTATTAAAACATCATCGGTTCCTACGCCACCTCTGTCCATAAATTTTACAAAATCGACAGTAATACGCGCTTTATTAGGAGTTGTTCCTCCTTGTTGGCCTTGATTTGGATCGCTTGTTCCTTCACCAACCTGACCAATAACTGAAGTTATAAGATTGTTTTCTCCATTAACTTCATATTTTTTTAAATAATCTTGAATTTTAGTTTCAACTTCAATAGAGAGTTCATTTGTTTTTTCAATATCAGTTCCAATAGGATATTCTAAATAAACATATACTTGTTTTGGAGGTGTTTCTGGAAAAAATAGCACTTTTGGTGGAAATGCGGCAAACAGCATAAAAGCAAAAATTAATAAGCCAAAAGTAGCAACAAAGAAATAACCAGGCCTTCTCTTAAAAAGTACAAATTTCAAGGTTTTTTCGTATATAGTTTCCAACCTAGGTAAGAAAACTTTTTGAAACCACTCGGTTCCAGGAGTTAATAATTTTGTATTTATAACTCTCAGTATTCCAGCTAAAACTAATAGTAAACCAAGAGCATTTAAACCTCCAGATCCAGTAGTTAAACCAGCAATTATTAATAGAACACCAATTGCAAAAATTACTGAACTATATATTAAAATCTTTTTAAAATTAACCTCATCCTCTTTAATTTTCATATAAACGGAAGTTAACATTGGGTTGATAACCAAAGCAACAAATAATGAAGATGATAACACTATAATTAACGTAATAGGTAAATATCGCATAAATTCTCCCATCATACCTGGCCAAAATGCAATAGGTAAAAATGCTGCTAACGTAGTTGCGGTAGAAGCTATAATTGGCATTGCAACTTCTCCAACTCCATATTTTGCGGCATCTATGTTAGAAAAACCCTCATCTAATAATCTATACACATTTTCAACAACAACAATTCCATTATCTACCAACATACCAAGTGCTATTACTAAAGAAAATAATACCATTGTATTTAAGGTAACACCTAAAGCGTTTAAAATAATAAATGAAATAAACATAGATAAAGGAATAGCAATACCTACAAAAAGCGCATTTCTAATTCCAAGGAAAAATAGTAAAACTACAACCACTAGAATTATTCCTAGAATAATACTGTTTTCCAAATCGGCAACCATTGTTTTGGTGTCGTTTGTTTGATCGTTTGTTTTAGAAATATATAAGTTAGAAGGGAAATAATTTTCTTTAGCATCAGCAATAATTTGATCTATTTGAGTTGAAGCTTTTATTAAATTTTCACCACCTCTTTTGGTAATATCTAACATTACTACAGGCTGAGAAAACTCTCGAGCGTAATTTTGTTTCTCTTGTTCTTTAAAGTTTACGTGTGCAATATCTCTTAAATAAACAATGTTTTCATTTTCTTGTTTTACAATAATATCCTCAATTTCTTCAGCTGATTTAAATTCTCCAATAATTCTAACATTTCTTCGAATACCGTTTTCTAATAAATCTCCACCAGAAATGGTCATATTCTCATTTTGAATAGCCATTGCAATATCATTAAAGCTGATTTTAGAAATTTCCATTTTGTATAAATCAACACTAATTTCCATTTCTTTATCTTGAATACCTCGGATATCCACTTTAGAAATTTCAGGAACTTTTTCTATTTCATCTTCCAAATATTCTCCATATTCTTTAAGTTGATCCATAGAGAAATCCCCTGATAAATTAATATTCATTATTGGAATTAATTCTGAAAAGTTCATTTCTTGAACTGTTGGATCTGCTGGCAAGTCAGTTGGGAAATCTTTATCAGATTTTGCAGCATCAACTTTATCTTTTACTTTTCGCAAAGCTTCGGTTGGCGAAACGCTAAAATCAAACTCTACTTGAATGGACGAAAATCCTTCAATAGAAGTTGAAATTATTTCTTCAACTCCAGAAATACCGTTTATTTCTTTTTCTAATGGTCGTGTAATTAGTTTTTCAATATCTAATGCGGAGTTTCCAGGATATGGAGTTGCCACATAAATTTGAGGGACAACAATTTCTGGAAAAGATTCTCTTGGCATACTTTGGTACGAAAATATACCTGCCAAAAAAATCATTCCTATAATTACAAACACGGTCATTTTATTATTAATTGACCATGTTGAAAGTTTAAATTCTTTTAATACTTTGTTCATTTTAATGCCTTTGTAGGTTGGTTAAATGATTTTATTTTGTATGTATTTCAACAATATCTCCTTCTTTTATAAGCCGTGCTCCGGCATTTGCTAATACATCATTTTCTGCTATTCCTTCAGTAACAAAAACGTTATGCTGGTATTCATTCGTTATTGTAATTAAAGATTTTACTATTTTGTTTTGACCCTCTTCATTTTTAATTATGTACACATAATCTGCACCAGTTTGATCTTGTTGTACCAAATTTGAAGGAATTATTATTCCTGTTGCTTCAAAATCTAAAATTTTTAAATCGGCCAATAAATTTGGTTTTATACTTTGGTCTTTATTTGAAATATTAATACGTGTTTTAAAACTTCTATTATCAGGATTTATATAATGTCCTATTTGAGCAATTTCTGAAGTAATTTCTTTGTTAATTGATGGAAAATTTAAAACTGCTTCTGTACCAACTTTAATTACAGGCAAGTAAGATTCTGTAATGTCAGCTTCAACATATACTTTATCTAAGTTTATTAAACGTATAACTGGCATTTGCGGATTGGTAAGTTCTCCGTTTTTAGGGTAAATTACATCAACAATTCCACTAAAAGGTGCTGTAATTTTCATTTTACGAGCCTGTGTTTTAATAGAAGCTAAGTTGTTTTCCAAACTTTCTTTCTGAGCTTTTGCTTGCAAGTATTGCATTTCTGAACCAATTTTTTGATTCCAAAGTCTTTCTTGTCTTTCAAAAGTAGTTTTTGCTAAACTTAATTGTGTGTTTAG
>CBDUKG010000071.1:0-12801 GCA_965367745.1 uncultured Flavobacteriaceae bacterium
TTCCATTTGAAACTGGATTTGGATACATTACAAAATCTTCTATCTGGTTTTTTACAACGGATAAAGTTTGACCAACAGCAGACCATTGTAATTCATCGATTTTAATTTGAGCCGATTTCGTATTTTTAACTTCAATTAAAACATTTCCAGTTTCATTAATTCCTGTTACAGTAAAAATATGCTCGGTTGTATCATTAAAACCAGCAGATGTGCCATATAATGTTCCATTTACATATAAATCTACCTGTCTTAATGTAGCAGAACTTAATCCTCTATAAAGTTTCATGGTTATTTCTCCAACACCATTTGCTCCTGAATCTGCATTTATAGCTCCACCGTTACTTTCTGTATTTAACATAATTCCAGGAAAAGTTGCACTCGACGAATAGGTATTACTTACCCCTTCTTTGCAGGAAACATAATTCCAAGTCACTCCGTTATCCCCAATATAATTTCCAGTTACATAATTATTTCCTAGAGGAGAATTAGTAAATGTTTCTAGTCCTTGCCCAAATGATAGTGTAGCCATGAAGATGGCTACAACTAAAAAATAAAGTCTTTTCATAGCATTTTTTTTGTAGTTGTGTGATAAAAGTAAAAAACATTTTAATTAAATCCCAATAAATAGCTAAAGAATAGGGGTTTAATTATATTTTATAAGTGAAAATTAATTTAATGTAATTTTTATGTTAGCTTAATGTTATTACTTTAATTTACTTTAGTCTGAATGTTTTGTAATTGTAATTAATGATTACTTTTGAATGTTTATTACTTTTAAACCTGAAAAACACATGAAACGAGTATGTTAAAATGTTTATCAACCAATCAAATGGCTGATTGCGAACTGCAAGTGACAATTAAAAAACAATAAAAATAAACACATGAAAAAAGCAGCTATAAAAATTCTTTTAGTTGATGATGAGCCCGATATTTTAGAAATTGTATCCTATAATTTAAAAAACGAAGGGTATAAAGTTTTTACCGCTAAAAATGGAGTTGAAGCAATTGCTTCTGCTAAATTAAACCATCCGCACTTAATAATTTTAGATATTATGATGCCGGTAATGGATGGCATAGAAGCCTGTGAAAAAATTAGAGCAACCAAAGGCTTAGAAAATGTACTTATCACTTTTTTTACTGCGCGGGGTGAAGATTATTCGCAAGTAGCTGGTTTTAATGTTGGAGCAGATGATTATATTACAAAACCTATAAAACCCAAAGTGCTTATTAGTAAAATTAATGCGTTGTTAAGAAGGGTAGATAAAGTTCAGAATGTTGCGTCTCCTACATTAAAAGTAGGTGAAATTATTATAGACAGAGAAGAGTATGTAATTATTAAAGATGGAAAAAAACTTTCGTTGCCAAAAAAAGAATTTGAGTTATTTGCCTTACTAGCTTCAAAACCAGATAAAGTTTTTAAGCGCGATGATATTTTAGATAAAGTATGGGGAAATGAAGTTATTGTTGGAGGAAGAACTATTGATGTTCATATAAGAAAATTACGTGAAAAAATAGGCGATACGTATTTTAAAACTATTAAAGGTGTAGGCTATAAATTTGTTATTAATGAAGATTAAAAAAACGTATTCATTTGCATTTTGGACAACTATTTTTATAACACTTTTTATTGTTATAATATTAGTAGTTACAGCCTACTTATTTTTAGATATATTTTTAAATTATAAGTACTTAATTCCTTTTGCAGGTATTATTTTTATTTTCACTTTTTTAATTACTCAATACAGATTAGAGAAATTTATTTATAAACGCATAAAAATAATATACGATAGAGTTTCTGTTTTAGATCGTTCCGATTTTAATAAAACTGCTATAACTTCTGATATTGATGCACTTTCTAGAGAAGTTCAAAAATTTGCTGAATTTAAACAACAACAAATTGCAAATTTGCATTTACGAGAAAATTATAGAAGAGATTTTTTAGGAAACGTTTCTCACGAATTAAAAACACCCTTATTTACAGTACAAGGCTATTTATTAACATTGGCTGATGGCGCCATGGATGATAAAAAAATTAGTAAAAAATACCTTAAACGTGCCAATAAAGGCGTTGAGAGACTTATTTCAATTGTTAAAGATTTAGATTTAATTTCAAAATTAGAATCTGCCGATTTAGTTTTAAATAAGCAGCCATTTAATATCTTAGAATTGGTACAAGAAGTATTTGAGTTGCTTGAAATGAAAGCTAAAAAAAGGAGTGTTTCGATGCATTTTAACAAACACTATCTCTTTCCAATAATGGTTATAGCCGATGTTGAGAAAATTGAACAAGTACTTACCAACTTAATTGTGAATGCTATAAAATATTCCAAAAAAAATGGTACAATAATGGTAAGTATCGAAAAAACAGCTACAAAAGTATTGGTAAAAGTTATTGATGATGGAGAAGGAATTAAGGAAGAGTATTTACCTAGACTTTTTGAGCGTTTTTACAGAGTAGACCAAAGCCGCTCGAGAGAGCAAGGTGGTTCTGGGTTAGGACTTTCAATTGTAAAACATATTATTGAATCGCACAACGAACAGATTTTTGTAAAAAGTGAATTCGGAAAAGGTTCAGAGTTTTCATTTACGCTCGAAAAGGAGAAAGCGATTTAAATCTACATTAGATGCTGTTTTATTAAACCCTGTATAATTTTCAATTTCATTAAGTTTTTCTAAAGAAAAATCCTGTTGATTTGAATAGGGTGCAATTAATTTCTCTTTTAAGGTTTTTGCTAAATATTCTTGCTCATATTGCCCGGGAGTAGGAATAAAAAATGCTTTTTTACCCAAAACTGCTACATCCATTATGGTTGAATATCCTGAACGCGCAATTATAAGTTCACTTTCATTTAGCGCTTTTTCAAGCGCATCTGTTAGTAAATAATTTCTAATTTCAATGTTTTTAGGGACCTTTAAAACTGTATTATTTTCTAAAGTACCTCTAACAAAAAGTACTTTTCCTTGGTAATTTTTAAGTTCTAAAAGTAATTTTTCTTCTAATAAAGTCCGTTGAGGTTCTGGCCCAGAAAGCACAATTAATAACTTATATTTAATGATGGATTTTACAGGTTTAAATCTGCTTAAAACTCCTAGATATTTTAGATTAAAATCGTGTGTTTGTAAATGCCCTAAATTTCCTGAAAGATTAGGTTCATTTTGAACATCAGGAACCCAACATTCATTAAAATTTTTAATTATTTTTTGATGTGTTTTTGAAGTAATTCCTGTTGTTTTACCAGATAAAACAGTTAGTTGATGTGTAATATAAACAGATGGTATATTTGAATTGTAAACACCAAACCTATTGTCTGAAATAATGCCAGCAATAGCTTCTTTTTTAAGAATTCTGGCAACTAATGCATGCTCTTTTTTTACGGCAGTAATAACAGATGGAATACTTAAAAGCAGTTTAAATTTTAAATTCTGGCCGCTTTTAGAATATTTTATATTGTAAGAAGGTAATGTATAACTTTTTAATAAAGGAAATTCTTTTTGAAGCAATATTAAAGCATCACCATCACTTGCTAAAATAGGTTCGTAATTAGCTTTTATTAACGCATTAATTATTGGAATACAACGAGTTGCATGTCCAAGTCCCCAATTTAATGGCGCAACAAGAACTTTTTTTTTACAAGTCAAAACCAATATCCTTTCTAAAGTTCATGCCTTCAAAGCACAACTTATCAATATTTTTATATGATTGTTTTAAGGCTTCATTAAAATTAGTTCCGTACGATGTAATTGCAATTACTCTTCCACCGTTAGTAACAACTTTTTCATCTTTTGTTGTAGTTCCCGCATGAAAAGGAATAGAATTTTCAATAGTGTTTAAACCAAAAATCTCTTTTCCTTTTTCATAGGCTTCTGGATATCCGCCAGAAACTAACATAACTGTACAAGCGCTTTCTTTTTTAAATTCAATAGTTTTAGTATGCAATTGTTTATTTCCAGCAGCAATTAAAAGCTCTAAAAAATCACTTTTTATGCGTGGTATAACCACTTCACTTTCTGGATCACCCATACGGCAATTGTATTCAATTACTTTAATCTCGCCCTTATCTAAAATCAATCCAATAAATACGAAGCCAACATAACTAATACTATCTTTTTGAAACCCGTCAATTGTTGGTTTTATAACCTGAGTTTCTATTTTTTTCATTAATGCTTCCGTTAAAAAAGGCACTGGCGAAACGGCTCCCATTCCTCCTGTGTTTAAACCTTTATCTCCTTCACCAATTCTTTTGTAATCTTTTGCACTAGGTAAGGTAACATAACTTTTTCCGTCGGTTAATACAAAACAGCTGAGTTCTATTCCAGTTAAAAACTCTTCAATAACTACTTTACTACTTGCGTCACCAAACTTTTTGTTGGCTAACATTTCTGTAAGTTCGTCTTTTGCTTCTTGTAAATCGTTTAAAATTAACACTCCTTTTCCAGCAGCTAAACCATCAGCTTTTAAGACATATGGAGCTGTTAAAGTGTCTAAAAAGGCATAGCCTTCTTCCAAATTTTTAGTAGTAAAACTTTTATAAGCCGCAGTTGGAATGTTATGTCTGTACATAAATTCTTTGGCAAATTCTTTACTTCCTTCTAATTGTGCAGCATATTTTTGTGGCCCAATTACTGGAATATTTTTTAATTCTGTATCGTTTAAAAAGAAATCGTGAATTCCTTTAACTAATGGATCTTCTGGACCTACAATTACTAATTTAATTTGATGTTCTAAAACAGCTTTTTTTACAGCTTCAAAATCGGTTTGATTAATATTTAAATTAGTACCTACTTCTTTTGTTCCAGCATTTCCAGGAGCAATAAACAGCTTATTTAATAAGTTACTTTGTGCTATCTTCCAAGCCATTGCATGTTCTCTTCCTCCTGATCCAAGTATTAATACATTCATTTGTAAAATTTATTTTAAGCTATTTAAAGTGTTGAATTAAAAAATTTGTTCTAATATTTTTTGAGTAATTACATAGGTTGGTAATACGCCAGTTGTTCCTAAACCACCTGAAGCTAAAGTGCTTCCTGTTTCTAGTGGGTTATCTGAAGCGTAATATGCATACCTAACTTTCACTTTTCTAGAGATATTTCCTCTAATTTTTGAAGCGGCCTGAATTGCTTTTTGATAGTGTGCGCCTTCCATCTCAAGTCCCGTAACTTTCCAAGTGGAATCGTGAAAGAATTTTAAAATGTCTTTATTTTGAAGTGAAGTTCCTAAAACAGTTACCATTGCTCCTGTATAAACATCTACACCACAACCTTCAAATTGACTCTTTTTAAGTTGGTTTTTAAACGGATAATTGTCTGCAGTTCCTTCAAAAATATGTGAAGAAGGAATCATAATATCACCTTTTCCACCTTCTAAAATTCCTGCTTTTCCCATTATTGAAACAGAATCAACATTTAAATGATGCTTTTTACCTTGTTGATCGGTATAAGGTTTTAAAAGTTCATCCATAGTTTCATAAGCCTGTTCACCAAATGCATAATCCATTACAATAAGTACTGGTTTTTCTAATTCATTTAAACTATTTTTAATAGTGTATTGAGTTTTAGAAATATCAATTTTATCGGTATCAATTACCTGTACATTAATATTGGTTCCAAAAGTATCTTTAATGTAAAATAATCCATTTTCACCAGCAAATTCTTTAACTTCATGACGTAAATCTTCATTTTCGTCTTTACTTAACAATTGAAATAAAGATAATAAGTTATTGTCTTTAATTTGCTGCGGTAAAATAATAGGCGCGTAAATTGAATTCATAACACTGTGCATATTTGCACTTATAATATGAATTGGTCTTTTTAATAAGTTATTTTCTTCTAATACTTTTTTAATATTAGTTGCCCATATTTCTCCAAAAATATGATGTCCAATACGTTCTCGCAGTACTGGGCTAAAATTAATTTCTCTTCTTGAATTTTCTACTTTCTCGTTAATTGCTAATTTTCCTAACCAATAAATAATTTGAAAGAACCGATCTGGATTGCTTTTAACACTTAAAAGTGAGTAAACATTTTGAGCCTCTTCAAAAGTTCTACCCAATATACTTGCTAAATGTGCAAGCATTATATCGCGTTCGTTTTCTGTTATTTTTTTATTATGAAGTACAACATCTTCTAACTTATTCCATTCTCTAATTGTTTTATTTCCATTGTCGATTAAAACTTTAGAAGCAATTTTATGAGATTCAACAAACAGAAAAGTTAAATGTGTTAGAATATCATAAATTTCAGACCTTCCTCTGGTAACCTCAATATTCATTTGGTCTTTATCTATTCTAAAACAATTTCTTCTTCTTTTTGGAGGAACTATGGCTTTAAAATGTGATTTTGAATATCCTTCGTCTGAGGTTAAATTAATAAATCTACATTCTTCAATTCCCATTGGAAGACGCTCAATAACATAAATTAATCCATTTAATTCAACTTTTTCTTCAGCTATTGATCCATAAATTTCTGGACGTAGTAAAAGTAAAGATTCTCGCAATGCATCACCCGAAATCCCCATTGGCTTATAAAAACCTCTACTAAATAAATGACGCATAGTAATATATAAACGCTCTATTGCATTAGAAGATTCTTGCGCCCTAGTTCTGCCGTGAATTTTTGATTGTGTCATACCTAATTTTTTGAATTACAAAGATACAATATCTCTGTTGAGTTGTATAATTCGTTTATTCTAATTAATTATTAAATACTTTAAGATAAGCAGTATTATTATTTAAAATGCTAGATGCTTTTAAAATTGTCGGGTCAAATACAGCCTTTTGCTGATAAACACCTTCAATATAAAAATAGCGTTTTACAATTTCTTCAGTTAATTTATCTATAATTTCTGCTTTGTTTTTTTCTAATTCCTTTAATTTTTCTGTTTGAATAACTTCCAATAAATCAGTATATTTTTTGTCTAAGTTTTTCCCTAAATTTTCTGAAGTAGCTTTTTCTAGTGCTTTTTTAAATTCGGTTTCGGTTTCAGTTTCAAAATCATTATTATTTTTACTTAAATATTTTAATAATGAATTAAAATCGTCTTCAGATAAGTTAAACTTTGAAGGCTCTAAAATTGTTGGATTGTTATAAAAATAGTTGGTAGCATAGTTAAAAAATGCATCTGAATTTAATAATACTTCAGTAGTTTTAGTAGTTGTAGGTTTTTCAATTTCAATATCTGGTAAAATTCCTCCACCACCATAAACGGTTCTTCCTTTTTCGGTTGTATAGGTTTCTCTTCCTACATCAGAAAATTTTGGAATATTCCCTTTATCGTCTCTATTTGTATAATCTAATTCTTGAATGCATCTTCCGCTTGGTGTATAATATTTTGAAATAGTTAATTTCATTTGCGTACCGTAAGATAGTGGTTTGTAGCGTTGCACTAAACCTTTACCGAAAGAGCGGTCTCCAAGTACAACAGCTCTATCATAATCTTGTAAAGAGCCTGCCAAAATTTCTGAAGCAGAAGCAGAACGGTTATTTATTAAAATGGTAAGTGGAATTTCTAAATCTATAGGTTCGTTTCTGGTTTTATAGGTGGCGCTTTCCTTTTTGGTTTTAGCTTTTGTAGTAACTACAACTTTATCTTTTGGTATAAAAAAGTTAACTATTGTTACTGCTTCATTTAACAAACCTCCAGGATTGCTTCTAACATCAATAATTAGTTTTTGCATTCCTTCTTCCTTTAAGTCTAAAAAAGCTGCTTTAACTTCTTCAGCTGCTTTTTCGTTAAATTTTACAAAAGAAATATAACCAACTTCTGTATCAATCATGGTATAAAAAGGAACTGCTTTTTGCGTAATTTTTTTTCGTGTTATTTCAATTTCTAATTCTTTCTTTTGACGTTCAATTTTAAGTTTCACTTTGGTATCTGGCAATCCGTTTAATACACTTGAAATACCAATTTCTTCAAAATCTTTAACATCAAGGTCTCCAATTTTCAATATCTTATCTCCGGGTTTTAAACCGGCTTTTTCAGCTGGTGAATTTTTCAATATTTCTCTTATAGTAACCGTGTTCTTTTTAAATTTTGAAATTGCTCCAATTCCTCCATACTCACCCGTTGCTCTAATTCTTGCATCTTCAACACCTTGCTCGTCGTAAAATCGTGTGTAAGGATCTAAATTACCAAGCATATAATTAATAGATTTGGTAGTTAATTCACCAGGATTTACTTCATCTATATAATACATATTTAGTTCTTTAAACATGGTTGTATAAATATCTATTTGTTTTGCTATTTCAAAAAAATCTGATTGAAATCCGGCAGAAATTGCAACTGTAATAGTTACAAAAACAGCAAGTATCCATTTTTTAATTTTAGTTTTCATTTTCCTTAATTTTTGAGTCAAATTTTGAGATTACCTTTTTTAAAGCTAATTCTAAATCAACATAATTTATCTCTTCTTTTGCCATATAAATAAACATAAAAATATATTGTTCATTTAAATTGTTTGCAAAAGCGTGTTTATTTTTTCTGTAGACTTCGCGTATTAGTCTTTTTATTCTATTGCGGTTAACAGCTAACTTTATATTTCTTTTTGGTACAGAAAATCCTGCTTTTATAGGAAATTCAGCACCATGATGTATAGGTAAATAAATCAATCTTAAAGGAAATGATTTTACATGGTTCCCTTCAGCAAATAGTTGCTCAATTAATTTTTTACTTTTTAATTTTTCTTCTTTTTCTAAAGTATAACTCATTTGTGCTAATCAAAAATCTTAATTAAGATTTTTTCTACAATTTTGTTGCTATTAATATTTGTCATTTTTTGACACTAATTTGTGCTAACCACAAATGTAATGAATAAAAGATTTTAAAAAATTAAATTGAAAAGACTTTAATTAGTAAATTTGTATGCAAACCATAATTATAACAGAATGTCACAAGATTTATTTCAAGCTCCGGATTATTATCAATTAGATGCGTTATTAACTGAAGAACATTTATTAGTAAGAGACGCAGCCAGAGAATGGGTAAAACGTTCCGTTTCTCCAATTATTGAAGAAGCAGCTCAAGAAGCCAAATTTCCAACTTCAATTATTGCTGGTTTAGCAGAGATTGGCGCTTTTGGTCCTTATATCCCTGAAGAATATGGTGGAGCAGGTTTAGATCAAATGAGTTATGGTTTAATTATGCAAGAAATTGAGCGTGGCGATTCTGGAGTTAGATCTACAGCTTCTGTGCAATCTTCGTTAGTTATGTATCCAATTTGGAAATATGGAAATGAAGCACAACGCAAAAAATACTTACCAAAATTAGCTACTGGAGAATTTATGGGTTGTTTTGGTTTAACGGAACCTAACCACGGGTCAAATCCGAGCGGAATGGAAACCAAAATTAAAGATATGGGTGACCATTTTTTACTGAATGGAGCAAAAATGTGGATTTCGAATGCACCTTTTGCTGATATTGCTGTTGTTTGGGCTAAAAATGAGGAAGGACGTATAAAAGGACTGATTGTTGAACGTGGAATGGAAGGGTTTACAACTCCTGAAACACATAACAAGTGGAGTTTAAGAGCATCATCAACTGGAGAATTAATTTTTGACAATGTTAAAATTCCGAAAGAAAATATTTTACCAAATAAAGATGGTTTAGGTGCGCCACTAGGTTGTTTAGACTCTGCACGTTACGGAATAGCTTGGGGTGCAATTGGTGCAGCAATGGATTGCTACGATACCGCCTTACGCTATGCCAAAGAACGTATACAATTTGGCAAACCAATTGCAGCAACGCAATTGCAACAAAAAAAATTAGCTGAAATGATTACTGAAATTACTAAAGCTCAATTGTTAACATGGCGTTTAGGAACTTTGAAAAATGAAAACAAAGCAACTTCAGCACAAATATCAATGGCAAAACGTAATAATGTGGATATGGCTTTACATATAGCAAGAGAAGCGCGTCAGGTTCTTGGAGCTATGGGAATTACGGGTGAATATTCTATTATGCGACACATGATGAATTTGGAAAGTGTAATTACCTATGAAGGTACGCACGATATTCATTTATTAATAACAGGATTAGATATTACTGGACATCAGGCTTTTAAATAAAAACATGTTTAATTAAGTAAAAAGTGCTTTTAGCGCAGTAGCTTCTTCAGGCTTCATTTTACCAGAAAGAATTAAACTTAATTGTTTTCTTCTTAGGGCGCCTTCGTAACGTTCTTTTTCAAGATCGGTTTCAGGTTGTATTTGAGGGACTCTTACCGGCGTTCCCGTTGTGTCAACCGCAACAAATGTGTAAATACCTTCATTTACTTTGGAACGTTCTTGAGACTCTCTATCTTCACTCCAAACATCAACATAAATTTCCATAGAAGATTTAAAGGCACGAGAAACTTTTGCCTCTATGGTTACAACACTTCCTACAGGAACAACTTTGTTAAAAGCAACATGATTTACAGATGCAGTAACTACTATTCTTCTAGAATGGCGACGTGCTGCAATACTGCAAGCCCTGTCCATTCTAGCTAATAATTCACCTCCAAAAAGGTTTCCTAACGGATTGGTTTCACCAGGTAAAACCATGTCTGTAAGTATCGTTAAAGATTCTTTAGGTGCTTTAGTCATGCTTTTTAAATTTTGGGCAAAGATAAAGCTATTTTATTAAAAAAATATGTGGATGTGAATTTTGAAATTTATGTGATATTGAAAGAGTATTAATATTCTTTCACCAATAGCCAGGCATCTTTAGAAATGCTTCTTTTTATTTTGTTTAAAGTATTAATGGCTTCATTTTTAGAATTGGAGCTCATATAAGAAACTTGAGTTAAGTTCCATTTATTAACACCTAAAATTTTAGCATTATAACCTTTTTCAATTAATTCTGTTAATTTTTTTTCTGCATTAGCAGGTTCTCTAAATGCACCAGCAATTATATGGTAATTGTAAGTTTGTTTTGCAACATTTAAAGTAATTGCAGGTAATGGGTTACTAATAACAAAAGTTGCTTCTTGAATGCTTTTGTCAACTTGTTGCTGTTGCTTCTCAGCTTCAACTACTAGGTTATTGTATTCAGTTTTTTGATATTCATTCCAGCCAAGGGTACCCAAAGCAAAAAGAATAGCAGCACTTGCCGCATATTTAATAAAAACAGGTGTTTTTCTAGTACTTTCTTTTGTTGGTAAAACAGGAGCAATAGTCTCTAATTGTTTTACTTTTTGCTTATATTCTAACCGTTTTATAGCTGGTGAATCCAAAGAATTCAGTCCAAAAGATGTAGTTAAATAATTTACGGTATTTACAGGTTCAAAAATATAGTTACCATTAGTATTTAATGTAAAGGTTCCAATATTTTCAACAGCAAGCGTTTCATTTTTTAAGACCTTCTTCCAAGCTTCAACCTCTTTATTAATAAATTCAGTAGCTTTTGAAAATGATACATTTTGAGATAAAGCAATATAATTTGCTAATAAGCCATCGTTATTTTGCAAGTTTACATTAAAAGTTAATTGCTTAGAAGGTGCATAAAATGTATGCGTAAAATGGTTTACTTTTGCTGAAATTTCGTTGCTAACAAACCCTCCAAAATTTGGAACAATTACGCACTCGTACCTATATAATAAATCGCTTATGTATGTTGCTAAAGTCATTAAAACAAATATAATAGAAAACAGCGCTAAAAATATAGTATTGGAATAAATTTTATTAACAATAATTTTATATATTGAATTTCAAATTGTTAAAAGATGCTTGAAGAAGATTTACTGTACATTTTAGCCTTACAACGTGCAAAAGGAATTGGAGATATTTACGCAAAAAAGTTAATAGCACACTGTGGAAGCGCAAAAAATATCTTAAAAGAGAAGCGACATGTGCTTCAAAAAATCAACGGAATAGGCGCTTTTACAATTAAACATTTATTTGATAAAGAAAATTTAACAGCAGCTGAAATTGAATTAAACTACATTCAAAAAAATAATATTGAAACGTTTTATTTTGAAGATAAAAACTATCCAGAAAAGTTAAAACATTGTATTGATGCTCCAATTTTAATTTTTAAAGAAGGGAATTTTAACTTTAACAAGCAACCAATAATTAGTATTGTTGGCACTCGAAAGATTACAAGCTACGGACGCGATTTTTGCGAAAAATTGATTTCAGACTTAAAACCGTACAACCCTATAATTGTTAGTGGATTTGCATATGGAGTTGATATTTGCGCACACAAGGCTGCGTTAAAAAATAAATTGCAAACTATTGCAGTTTTGGCGCATGGTTTTGAAGAAATGTATCCAAAATCTCATAAAAAATATGTTACTGAAATTATTGAAAATGGTGCATTTATTACTGATTTTTGGCATAATGATGCTTTACAACGTGAAAATTTTTTAAAAAGAAATAGAATTGTTGCAGGAATTTCTGAAGCTACCATAATTATAGAATCTGCTGAAAAAGGAGGATCTTTAGTAACAGCTGATATTGCAAATTCTTATAGTAGAGATGTGTTTGCTGTTCCGGGTAGAAGTACCGATAATCTAAGTAGAGGTTGTAACGATTTAATTAAAAGGAATAAAGCTGCAATTTTAACTTCAGCAAACGATTTGGTTGAAATGTTAAATTGGGATATTGAAATTAAAAAGGAAACTGCAATTCAAAAACAATTGTTTGTAGAATTAGATTCAACAGAGCAGTTGGTGTATGATTTTTTATTAAAGGACGGAAAAGAACTGTTAGATATTATTTCGTTAAGTTGTAAGTTACCAGTTTATAAAACAATTACCGTATTGTTTAACCTTGAAATGAAAGGTGTTGTAAAACCATTACCCGGAAAAATGTACGAAGCTATTTAAC
>CBDUKG010000072.1:0-12579 GCA_965367745.1 uncultured Flavobacteriaceae bacterium
CGTTGTGGTGTAGAAGTTACTGAGAAAAAAGTACGTAGAGATAGAGTAGGACACATTAATTTAGTGGTTCCTGTTGCTCATATTTGGTATTTTAAATCGTTACCTAACAAAATGGGATACCTTTTAGGTTTACCATCTAAAAAGTTAGATATGATTATTTACTACGAACGTTATGTAGTAATTCAACCAGCTGGAGCAAAAAATGCTGAAGGAGAACCATTGCAAAAAATGGACTTCTTAACAGAAGAAGAATATTTAGATATTTTAGAATCGTTCCCAGTAGAAAATCAATATTTAGATGATAACGACCCAGATAAGTTTATAGCTAAAATGGGAGCTGCTTGTTTAATCGATTTATTTAATCGTATTGACTTAGATGAATTATCTTACGAGTTACGTCATAAAGCAAACACAGAAACATCTAAACAACGTAAAACAGAAGCATTAAAAAGATTAAACGTTGTAGAATCTTTTAGAGATGCTAATAAAAATAGAGAAAACCGTCCAGAATGGATGATAATGAAAGTGATTCCGGTGACTCCACCAGAATTACGTCCATTAGTGCCATTAGATGGTGGTCGTTTCGCTACTTCAGATTTAAATGATTTATACCGAAGAGTAATTATTCGTAACAATCGTTTAAAAAGATTAGTTGAAATTAAAGCACCAGAGGTTATTTTACGTAATGAAAAACGTATGTTACAAGAATCAGTAGATTCATTATTTGATAACACACGTAAATCTTCAGCAGTAAAAACTGAATCTAACCGTCCATTAAAATCATTATCTGATTCATTAAAAGGTAAGCAAGGGCGTTTCCGTCAAAACTTACTTGGTAAACGTGTTGATTATTCAGCTCGTTCGGTAATTGTTGTTGGACCGGAATTAAAATTATACGAATGTGGATTGCCAAAAGATATGGCAGCTGAATTATACAAACCTTTTGTAATTAGAAAATTAATTGAAAGAGGTATTGTAAAAACAGTAAAATCTGCAAAGAAAATTATAGATAAAAGAGAACCAGTTGTATGGGATATTTTAGAGAATGTTTTAAAAGGACATCCTGTAATGTTAAACCGTGCTCCTACATTACACAGATTGGGTATACAAGCTTTCCAACCAAAATTAATTGAAGGAAAAGCAATCCAATTACACCCGTTAGTATGTACGGCATTTAACGCCGATTTTGATGGGGATCAAATGGCGGTTCACTTACCATTAGGACCTGAGGCTATTTTAGAGTGTCAGCTATTAATGTTAGCTTCACATAATATATTAAATCCAGCAAATGGTGCACCAGTTACTGTTCCTTCTCAAGATATGGTACTTGGATTATATTATATGACTAAAGAAAGAATATCTACTCCAGAACATAAAGTAAAAGGAGAAGGTTTAACTTTTTATTCTCCGCAAGAAGTTACTATTGCTTTTAATGAAAAAGCTGTTGAATTAAATGCGAGAATTAAAGTTAGAACTAAAGATTTTAATGAAGAAGGAGCGTTGGTTAATCAAATTATAGAAACTACTGTTGGTAGAGTTTTATTTAACGAGGTTGTTCCAGAAGCTGCAGGTTATGTAAATGAAGTATTGAATAAAAAATCATTAAGAGATATCATTGGTAATGTTTTAAAAGTTACCGATGTTCCTACTACTGGAAAATTCTTAGATGATATGAAAGGAATGGGATATATGTTTGCATTCCGTGGTGGTTTATCATTTAGTTTAGGTGATATTATTATTCCACCAGAAAAACATACAATGATTGCTGATGCAAATGCTCAAGTTGACAATATTATGGCAAACTATAATATGGGTATGTTAACAAATAAAGAGCGTTACAATCAGGTAATTGATATTTGGGGTTCTACAAACAACCGTTTAACAGAACTTTCAATGAAACGTTTACGTGAAGACCAACAAGGATTTAACTCTGTATTTATGATGCTTGATTCTGGTGCAAGGGGTTCTAAAGAACAAATTCGTCAGTTAACTGGTATGCGTGGATTAATGGCAAAACCTAAAAAATCTACAGCAGGTGGTGGAGAAATTATTGAGAATCCAATTCTTTCTAACTTTAAGGAAGGATTATCAATTCTTGAATACTTTATCTCAACTCACGGTGCTCGTAAAGGTTTAGCGGATACGGCATTAAAAACGGCCGATGCAGGTTACTTAACACGTCGTTTAGTTGATGTTTCTCAAGACGTAATTGTTAACGAACACGATTGTGGAACGTTAAGAGGATTAAATGTTCAACCACTTAAAAAGAATGACGAAATTGTAGAAACTTTAAGTGAAAGAATTTCTGGACGTGTATCATTGCACGATGTTATTGATCCAATCACTGAAGAAATTTTAGCGCATTCTGGGGAACAGATAACCCTTGAAATTGCAAAAGCTATTGAAAACTCAGCCGTTGATAGTGTAGAAGTACGTTCAGCTTTAACTTGTGAAGCTAAAAAAGGTATTTGTGCAAAATGTTACGGAAATAGTTTATCAACAAATAAAATGGTTCAAATTGGTGAAGCTGTTGGTGTTGTTGCCGCACAATCTATTGGAGAACCTGGTACACAGTTAACATTAAGAACTTTCCACGTTGGAGGTGTTGCAGGAAATATTTCTGAAAATAACAAATTAATTTCAAGATTTGCAGGTAAAGCTCAGGTTGAAGATTTAAGAACAGTTACAGGAAAAGATGCAGATGGAGAATCAATTGATATAGTAATTTCTAGAACGTCAGAAATAAAAATTATTGACGAAAAATCTGGTTTAACATTAAGTTCTAATAATATTCCTTATGGTTCAACTGTTTATATAGCAGATGGACAAAAAGTTAAGAAAAACGATGTTGTTTGTAAATGGGATCCATTTAACGGTGTTATTGTTTCAGAATTTGCTGGTACTATTCACTTCGAGAATATTGAAAGAGGTATTAATTATCTTGTAGAAATTGACGAACAAACTGGTTTCCAAGAAAAAGTAATTATTGAATCTAAAAATAAAAAGACAATTCCAACATTATTGTTGAAAGATGATAATGACAACGTAATTAGATCGTATAACCTACCTGTAGGAGCACATTTAATTGTTGAAGATGGAGATAAAATTCCATCTGGGATGTTTATTGTAAAAATTCCTCGTAAATCTGGTAGATCTGGAGATATTACAGGAGGTTTACCACGTGTAACTGAATTATTTGAAGCACGTAATCCTTCTAATCCAGCTGTTGTTTCTCAAATTGATGGAGTTGTTTCCTTTGGGAAAATTAAACGTGGTAACCGTGAAATTATAGTTGAATCTAAATTAGGAGATATTAAAAAGTATTTAATTAAACTTTCTAATCAAATCTTAGTTCAAGAAAATGACTTTATTAAAGCTGGTATGCCGCTTTCTGAAGGTGCCGTTACACCAAATGATATTTTAAATATTGAAGGTCCTGCTAAAGTTCAGGAGTATTTAGTAAATGAAATTCAAGAAGTATATCGTTTACAAGGTGTGAAAATTAATGACAAACATTTTGAAGTAGTAGTGCGTCAAATGATGCGTAAGGTTAGAATTATTGACTCTGGAGATACATTATTCCTAGAGAATCAATTAATTCATAAAAATGACTTTATAGAGCAAAATGATGAGATCTATGGTATGAAAGTTATTGAAAATGCTGGAGATTCGACAACTTTAAAAGTAGGTCAGATCGTTTCACCACGTCAGTTAAGAGATGAAAATTCTGTATTACGTAGAGAAGATAAAATGTTGGTAGAAGCAAGAGATGCAAATCCAGCTACTGCTGAACAAATATTACAAGGTATTACAAGAGCTTCTTTACAAACTAAATCATTTATTTCTGCAGCTTCCTTCCAGGAAACTACAAAAGTATTAAACGAGGCTGCTGTAAGTGGTAAAGTTGACGATTTAGAAGGATTAAAAGAAAATGTAATTGTAGGTAAACGTATTCCTGCAGGTACAGGTATGAGAGCTTATGATAATATTATTGTAGGTTCTAAAGAAGAGATGGATTCAAGTTTTTAATTATGAGTGACCAAAAACCTAAGAAAGAAGGACAAATTAATATTGAATTAGATGATAAAGTTGCGGAAGGAACTTATTCTAACTTAGCAATAATTAATCATTCTGTTTCAGAATTTATTGTTGATTTTGTTAGCGTAATGCCAGGGCAACCTAAGGCTAAAGTGAAATCAAGAATTATATTAACTCCACAGCACGCTAAGAGATTGGTTAAAGCTTTGGCAGATAATGTACATAGGTTTGAAAAGAGTCATGGAGAAATTAAAGATTATGAACAACCTCCAATTCCAATGAATTTTGGACCAACTGGAGAAGCTTAGATAAGATTAAAACCCGAACAAATTGTTCGGGTTTTTTTATTTCAATATCACTTTATCAAAAGCTTTTTTTAATTTTTTAATAACAATTTCTATTTCTTCTTCATTTAGATGTCCAAATCCAAAACGAATTGCACAAGTTTTTTTATCCTGATACAGAATTGTTTTTGGTAGATGTAAATTGTTTTTTTCGGCTTCTTCAGCTAGTTTTAGAAGCGATATTTTAGGATGGAATTGTAGCCAAATTGCCAATCCACCTGAAGGAATGTTCCATTGCGCACTTTTTAAAAAATAGGTTGTTAAAAGGTTGCATAACAAATCGCGTCTTTTTTTATATATTATAATATTCTTTTTCATTAGACGGTATATTTCACCTTCATTAATTAATTCTGAGAGCATTTGTTCTTGTATTAAATCGCCTTGTTTATCAAGTAATTCTAAATAATTCTTAGCTTCAGAGATTAGATTTTCAGGCGCTATTACAAATCCTGTTTGAAAACTTGGAAATAAAGACTTCCCAAATTTTCCTAAATAAATAACCATACCGTTTGCATCTGCACTTGCCATAGGTAACATTGCTGAACCTTCAAACTGAAAATCGTAATCAAAATCATCTTCAATAATAGCAAATCCATAATCTTTAGCTAGTTGTAGTAGCTCTAAGCGACGTTCTGCACTTAATTTTACTGTTGTTGGATAATCTCTATGGGCGCATATATATACACATCTAATACTATGTTTTATAAAATGTTTTTTTATGTAATTAATATTTAAACCATCATTATCTACAGGAATTGTTTTTATGCTTGCACCTGTTTGTTGAAAAATTATATTAGATTCATAATTGCTTAAATGTCCTACTAATACAACGTCGTTTGGTTTTATTAAGAGTTGAGATACAACATATAAACTCATTTCTGTACTACGTGTATTTAGTAGGTTATTTGGACTAATGTGGAAACCTCTTGTTGCATTTAAGTAATTACACAGATGAGTTGGGAATACAGAGTTGTAAAATTCGGGTGTTCTGTTCCACTTTTTTATTAACGTTTTTCGTTTCATGGCAGCACTGTACCACCTTGTAAATTGATTCACAGGATGCAAGCGTAAATCTGGTTTACCATCGTTAATAGAATACTTAGCATTTGTAAACTGAACTGATGATTCTAAATGAAATGACTTTTGAAACGGAAATCCTGTTGTTTTAGCATAAGTATATGCCTCATTTATTTTTTGTGAGGTTGCTTTTATTTTTGCTGTTTTATTTTCTGGTTCTAAAATAAATGTTCCTTTATTAGGTATAATTTCAACCCAACCTTGTGAAGCTAACTCTTCGTAAATAGCAACTGCGGTATTTCTATGTACGTTTAATAACTGACTTAGCGCACGTGTTCCTGGCAACATTGTTCCTTTGGTTAAATAGCTACGCTGAATAGCGTTTACAATTTGTCCTGAGACCTGTAAATATAGAGGTTGTGATATAGATTTATCTATACTAATTAGTTGTTTAAACAGCGTATTAACCGGACTATCTGTCATTTTAAAACTGGACTATATTAATCGTCCGGAAAGTTACTATTTTTGCAGCGTTTTTAAATCAATATTTATGAAAATTAAAATTACTTTAATATTTTTTGCATTATTTAATATATTTCAGGCAAAAGCACAAGTTCAACCTTTAAAAAAAGATACGGTTAAATTAAAAGAAGTTGTAATTACTTCAAATAGAATTGCACTTCCTTTTTCAAAAACATCAAGAACAATTAATATAATTACTTCAGATGAAATTATGAAATCTCCTGCTTCTAATGTTGCAGATTTACTACAAAATATTGTAGGACTAGATATTAGAAGAAGAGGAACAGATGGGATGCAATCTGATTTATATATAAGAGGAGGGAATTTTGACCAGACATTGGTTTTAATAGATGGTGTTAAAATGGATGATTCTCAAACGGGACACCATTCAATGAATGCAATTTTATCACTAGATAATATTGAGCGTATAGAGGTTATTAAAGGTCCTGCTGCACGTATCTATGGTCAAAATGCGTTTACAGGTGCCATTAATATTGTAACCAAAAAAATTAGCCAAAACTCCTTAAAAGTTAATTTAGGGTATGGATCTTATAATAATTTAAAAGGAGGCCTATCATTTATTCAGAAATTTGAAAATGGAGGGGTTTTAGCTTCTATTAATTATCAAGAGTCTGATGGTTATAGATATAATACTGATTTTGAAAATAAGTCGGTTTTTGTAAAAGCAAATTTAGGAAAGTATAATTTAACTTCTTCGTTTACAGCTAGAGATTTTGGGGCAAACGGTTTTTATGCAAGTCCTGCAGCAATAGACCAATACGAAGAGACGCAAACGAGTTTAATTGCTTTAGATGCCAATTATTTATCAGGAAACATAACTATTAAACCCAGAGTTTATTGGAAAAGAAATCAGGATATGTATTTGTATTTAAGGCACAATCCACCAGCATATCGAAATTTACATATTACAAATAGAATAGGAGCAGAAACTAATGTTGTTATTAATTCTTCATTAGGTAAAACAGGAGTGGGTATTAATGTTTCAAGAAACTTCTTGGTAAGTAATAATTTAAATGACCATAACAGAACTGTAATTACTGGATTTTTAGAGCATCGTTTTGAAATTGATAATTTCGATATTACTCCTGGAATTGCCATTAGTTCGTTTTCAGATTTTAATACAAAAGCATTTCCTGGATTAGATCTTGGATATAGATTTTCTGAAAGTTTTAAATTGTATGCTAATATTGGCTATACCTATAGAGTACCAACATTTACGGATCTTTATTATGTTGGAAGAAATGAAATTGGAAACTCAGATTTAAAACCAGAATCTGCATTATCTGAAGAAATTGGTTTTAAATACACTACGGGTAGTTTCAATCTTAATTTGGCATTGTTTAATAGAGACGCAAAGGATTTAATAGACTGGGCTAAGGATAATCCTACTGACGCTGAAGAAAAATGGGAAGCTAGAAACTTTAGTGAAGTTAGTACACAGGGCTTTGAATTTGATGTAACCTATAAGTTTAGAGTAGGGAATTTTGAGCAAAAATTTAATATTGGCTACAGTTTTATTGAAGACGAAAATAAAGATGAATATACAAGGTATGCATTAAATAGTATTAAACATCAATTATCATCAGCAATAGATTTTAAATTTTCAAAACTATTTAGTCAAAATATTTCATATAGGTTTGTAGAAAGATCTAGAGGAGAAACATATGCAATTGTAGATGCAAAAATTTTGGCTGAATTACATAGCCGCATAGGGATGTCTTTAAGTGCAAATAATATTTTTAATGCAGCTTATACAGAAACTAATTTAGTGCCAATGCCTAAAGGAAATATAATGTTAGGACTAAACTATAAGTTTTACTAGGTTATATTTATCTAATAATAAAAAACTGAATCAACCAAGAAATTGGTTGATTCAATAATTGATATTATCTTATTTTTTAAATTTCAATTTTTGCAATTTTTTTATGAATTTCATTTATTTGAAGTAATGCTGCTGAACCGTACCATAGTTTTAATTCCATAATCAATGAGCCTTGTTGAATTGCCGGATCCGATTCGGTTAATTTTTTAGCTTCTTCTATAGTAGCAACATCAAAAATATAAATGCCTTTTAAATCTCCAGTATCTAAAAAAGGACCAGCTAAAACTAACTTCCCAGCATTTGCCAACTTTGTAATATTATCTAAATGTGAACGTTGTAAATTGGAAGCGGTAATTGAATCTTGAGATCTATTAGGACCTCTTTTTAAAAAAGCCATAACGTAAGTTTTCATACCGTAATTATCTGCATTTAATTCTTTTGCTAATTCAGCATCGAATTTATTAGATTCAGTAGAGATTTCTTTAGAATTAGTGTTGCCTGAATTAGTGCAAGAAAATAAGAAAGTTGATAAAAGGAGCAAATAAAAAAAAGTTTTCATAAAATTGTGATTTATTATTATTAAAACTAAAATAGATAAATATTTGTAAATTGAGATATTAAAATTAAAAACATGGAAGAAAGAATTAAATCTTTTAAAGCCTTTTACCCTTTTTATTTAAAACAACACAGCAATAAAACATGCAGATTGTTACATGTTATTGGAACAACTTTTGTTTTTGCATTAGCTATTACAGCTATTTATCATAATATTCCAAAACTTTGGATATTTGTACCGATTGCAGGTTATGGTTTTGCATGGATTGGTCACTTCTTTTTTGAAAAGAATAAACCAGCAACATTTCAATATCCACTTTGGAGTTTACGTTCAGATTTTACAATGTATTTTGAAATTTTGACAGGTAAAATTTCTTTAGATTCATCTAAAGATTGAGAAATGATTAGAATTATTTAACATATTATATAATTTGTATTTAATAAAAAAGTTGTATAAAATTATATAAAACTTAAACATAAAACGTTTTCGTTAAATAAAATATAATGAAATAAGGTGAAGTAGTTGAAAAAATGATAAATATGTAATATTTTATTTGTAGACTTTGTTAGTTGTTGTATATTTGCACTATAAATAACTACTAAAACAATCGATATGAAAATTATCAAAAAATTAAAGAATCAAGAAAGTAAAAAGAGAATGACAGCAGTCGACTTTAAGAATGCTAAAAGTATAACATGGAATAGTAAAAGAAGATTCGGAATATAAGAATTGACACAAAAACCATTAAAAATTGTTAAAAAAACGGTAAGGAAACTTACCGTTTTTTTTATGCTTTTAATTTAACAGTATTATAAACAACAATTAAGAATAAGTTACTAACTATAATATCATAAACAATTCGTTAAAATAAAAGGATAGATATTAAATTGAATAATAAGTTTTATCTTTGAGAAATTAAAAAAAATTAAACTTAAATTATGAAGAAAATAGTGTTTTTTATTGCTGTTTTAGCAATTATTTCTTGTAAAGAAGAGCCAAAGGTAGATTATGCAATTTTATCTGGTAAAATAGTAAATTCATCTGCAAATGAATTATCGTTTAACAGTGCTGGAAGTCTTATAAAAACTATTAAAGTAGCTGAAGATGGAACTTTTAAAGATACTTTAACGGTTGCAGCAGGTTATTATTTACTTTCAGATGGTAAAAATAATACGTCATTATACTTGGATAAGGGTAATACCGTTAACATTAATTTTGATGCAAATGATTTTGAAAACACCTTAGAGTTTTCTGGTGTTGGATCTGAAATAAGTAACTATTTGTTTATTAAAAATAAAAAATATAAAGAAATAGCGGGTGAAGGTACTGATATTTATTTGTTAGAAGAAGCTGCTTATAAATCTAAAATTAATGAAATTAAAACTGCTTCTGAAGAATTGTTGAATGCTACAGTAGGGGTTTCAGAAGATTTCAAAAAGAAAGAAAAACGTAACTTATACTATTCTTATTTAGGGTTTGTAGATAAATATCAATTGTACCATTCACATTATGCTAAAAAGGAAGATTTTAAAGTTTCTGTTGATTTTTTAAAAGAACTTGAAACGATTGAATATAATAGCGAAGAAGACTTTTTATTTTCTTCAAATTATGAAAATTTGGTAAATGCACATTATCAAAAAGAAGCTAGAAAATTAGCAGAGCAAGATTCAATACCAAATGATATTGCTTTTTTGAAAATAGCAACCGAAATTCCAAATGAAACTATAAAAAATAAATTAGTTTATTTAAATTCTAAATATAACATAACTTATACAGATCAATTAGAAGATTTTTATAGCTTATTTATGGCAGCCTCAACAAATGAAGAACATAAAAAAGAAATTACAGAAAGTTATAATAAATTAAAAACAGTTTCTAAAGGTCAGCCTTCACCAAAATTTGAAAATTATGAAAATTTCAATGGAGGAACAACTTCTTTAGATGATTTAAAAGGCAAATTTGTATATGTTGATGTTTGGGCAACGTGGTGTGGACCTTGTAAGGCTGAAATACCATCTTTAAAAGAAGTTGAAGCTAAATATCACAATAAAAATATCGAATTTGTAAGTATATCTGTAGATGTTGAAAAAGATTATGAGAAATGGAAAACTATGGTTAAAGAAGAAGATTTAAAAGGAATTCAATTATTTTCTGATAAAAACTGGAAGTCAGATTTTGTAACAGGTTATTTAATTAAAGGGATTCCTCGTTTTATATTAATTGATCCAAATGGAAATATTGTAAATTCAAATGCTCCAAGACCATCAAGTGAAAAATTAATTGAACTTTTTAATGAAAATAATATTTAATTTTTAACAAAAGATAATAGTATACTAAAGAGGCTGTCTAAATATTTAGACAGCCTCTTTTTTTTTAAAATCTTTTAAAAAGAAAGAAGTAATTTAGGGTTCGTTTTGGTCATTTTCCTTAATATTATCTTCCATAAACAAATCTAATATAGAATTAGGAAGGTATTTTAAAATGGAAGAGGCGATAAAGGTTTCGTAACCAGTTTCTGAAATTGCGATATCAGCAGTTTTACCGTGTAAATACACGCCAAATATGGCGGCATTTATAGGTTCGTAGCCTTGTGCTATTAAGCCCGTAATAATTCCTGTTAAAATATCTCCACTACCAGCAGTCGCCAATGCAGGGTTACCTGTTGAATTGAAGTATTTTGAAGTACCATCTATAATTACAGTATGAGCACCTTTAATAACTATTATAAGGCCATGTTTTTTAGAAAAAGTTGTAACTTTTTCTAATTTTTCAAAGTCATTTTTCCAAGTACCAATTAAGCGTTCCAACTCCTTTGGATGTGGTGTTAAAACAGTATTTTTTGGTAAATAGTTTAAAAGTGATTTATTTAGAGATAATAAATTAATTGCATCAGCATCAATTACAAGAGGTACCTTGTTTTCTTTAATAAACCTTTCAAAACCGTTCGCGGTTTTTTCTACTGTTCCCATTCCAGGACCAATTCCAATAACGGTTGCATTTGTTTTAAAATTAAAGTATTCTAAGGAAGTATCATTATCAACTTCAACCATAATTTCTGGTACTGCAATTTGTAAAATTGTATAACCACACTTTGGTAGGTATGCTGTTACCAATCCACTACCAATTTTTAAAGCAGCTTTTGCGGCTAATGTAACCGCACCAATTTTTCCAAAACTACCTCCAATAATAAGTGAGTGACCGAAAGTTCCTTTATGTGACCATTTATTTCGGCGTTTGTATAATTGTAAAACTTCACTTTTAATTGTATAATATAATGTTGGATTTAAATTTTTGATAAAATTAGAATCTAAACCAATATCCAATACTTCCCAAGTTTCAAAAAAATCACTATTTTCGGGAAGTAAAAATGCCAATTTAGGCGTTTGAAATGTTAGAATATGGGATGCTTTTAAAACAGCTTCTTTTTCAATTACAGGAGAATCACAAAAAAGGCCAGAAGGAAAGTCTATAGCTAATGTAAATGCCTTTGTGGTATTAATATAGTTAATTAATTCTTTAGTAAAACCTTCGGGACTTCTTGTAAGACCGTTTCCAAAAATAGCGTCAATTACAATATCTTCAGAAGCGATTTCTGGAAAATCATTTTTATTATTTATAATGGTTGGCCATATTCCAATTTCTTTTAAACGATTGTAATTGACTAAAAATTCTTTAGTTCTTTTTTCGCTAAAATTTACAATATAGCAAGTAAGATTATATCCGTTTTCGTATAAATATCGTGCAATTACTAAACCATCTCCACCATTGTTTCCAATACCACAAAATACATGAATTTTAATGTTCTGATTTTGTAATTGGTTATGTAACCAATTATAACACTGTTTGGCTGCACGTTCCATTAAATCAATTGAAGAAATATTGTTACTTTTTATAGTAGCTTGATCTGCAGCAGCAATTTGTTGTGAGTTAAGTATAAACATAGTATAAATTTAATGAAAAAAAAATTTGTCACTCTAAGATTTTCTTTAGAATGACAAATATTTTATACTTCATTTTATTTTTAGGAAGATGAAATTTAACGTTACAATAATTAAAATTATGTTATCCCTTAAATTCACCCATTTCGGCGTATTTATCCATACGCTTTTTTACAAGATCTTTAGGCGTTAAGTCTTTTAGCTCTTTATATGCGCTAATAATTGTTTTTTCTACTTCTTTAAATGCATTTTCTCTATCGTAATGCGCACCTCCAAGAGGTTCTTTAATAATACCATCAATTAATTTTTGTTTTTTCATAT
>CBDUKG010000073.1:0-12564 GCA_965367745.1 uncultured Flavobacteriaceae bacterium
GTAAATCATTAAATTTGCACTTTCTTATAAAAAAATAACAATGTATAGAACACATTCAAACGGAGAATTAAGATTAGAAAATGTTGGTCAAGAAGTTACCTTGGCCGGATGGGTCCAAAAATCACGCGACAAAGGATTTATGATTTGGGTTGATTTACGAGACCGCTATGGGATTACACAATTAATTTTTGATGAAGACAGAACGCCAAAAGAAATGGTGGAAAAAGCCAAAACCTTAGGTCGTGAATTTGTAATTCAAGTTACCGGTGAGGTAATTGAACGTGTTTCTAAAAACAAAAATATACCTACCGGTGAAGTAGAAATTTTAGTAAAAGAACTAACTGTTTTAAACGCATCTTTAACACCTCCTTTTACTATTGAAGATGAAACTGATGGTGGTGACGAGTTACGAATGAAATATCGCTACTTAGATATTAGAAGAAATCCTGTAAAAAATAACCTTATTTTTAGAAGTAAGGTTGCCATTGAAACTAGAAAATATTTATCTGATCAAGATTTTATTGAAATTGAAACACCTGTTTTAATTAAATCTACACCCGAAGGTGCTCGTGATTTTGTGGTGCCAAGTAGAATGAATGAAGGTCAGTTTTATGCCTTACCACAATCGCCTCAAACTTTTAAGCAATTACTTATGGTTGGTGGAATGGACAAGTATTTTCAGATTGTAAAATGCTTTAGAGATGAAGATTTACGTGCAGACAGGCAGCCAGAATTTACACAAATTGACTGTGAAATGGCGTTTGTAGAGCAAGAAGATATTTTAAATACGTTTGAAGGATTAACACGTCATTTACTAAAAGTTGTAAATGGTGTTGAGGTTGCCGAGTTTCCAAGAATGACGTATGAAGAAGCAATGAAAAAATATGGAAACGACAAACCAGATATTCGTTTTGGAATGGAGTTTGGTGAATTAAATGAAGTTGCGCAACATAAAGATTTTGGTGTTTTTAACAATGCTGAATTAGTAGTTGGCATTGCAGTTCCTGGTGGAGCAAGTTACACAAGAAAAGAGATTGATAAATTAATAGAATGGATAAAGCGTCCGCAAGTTGGTGCTTTAGGAATGGTATATGTAAAATATAACGAAGATGGAACTTTTAAATCATCTGTAGATAAATTTTACGATCAAAAAGATTTAGCAAAATGGGCTGAAGCTACTGGCGCTAAACCAGGCGATTTAATTTGTGTTTTAAGCGGTGTTGCAGATAAAGTAAGAGCGCAATTAAGTGCGTTACGTATGGAATTAGCAACGCGTTTAGGGTTGCGTGATCCAAAAGTATTTGCACCTTTATGGGTAGTTGATTTTCCATTATTAGAATGGGATGAAGAAAGTGAACGTTACCATGCAATGCATCATCCGTTTACATCGCCAAAACCAGAAGATATGGCTATGTTAGATACAGATCCTGGAAAAGTGAGAGCAAATGCTTACGATTTAGTATTAAACGGAAACGAAATTGGTGGTGGTTCTATTAGAATTCACGATAAAGCGAAACAAGCTTTAATGTTAGGTCATTTAGGATTTACACCTGAACAAGCAAAAGATCAATTCGGATTTTTAATGAATGCTTTTGAATATGGAGCACCTCCACACGGTGGAATAGCTTTTGGATTAGACAGGTTGGTTGCTATTTTAGGAGGACAAGAAACTATTAGAGATTTTATTGCTTTCCCAAAAAATAATAGCGGTAGAGATATAATGATTGATGCACCATCCAAAATTGATGATGAGCAACTAAAAGAATTAAATTTGAAGTTGGATTTATAATCCAAAAAATAACAATACTATAAACCTCGGTAAAATTTTTATCGAGGTTTTTTTATGCTGATTTTCAAAGTATTTGTATTTTTGTTTAAAATCATTCTAAATAACAATTTTAAAAGTGCAAAAAACTTCAGATATTTTTAATTATGATTTTGATTGGGTAAAACCAAAACAAAAAAAGGTAAAAAGCAAGGTCAAAGAAGATTGTTGTAAAAAATATAAGAAAAAAGGTGAAAAAAAGTGTAAAAGTTGCCCTAAGCGGATAGTTTAATCCTTTAATTTAGATACTTTTGTAAATTCCTTTTTTATAACAAAATTAATGTCAAGTAAATTAAAATATATCCTTAAACGATTTCTAATTTGGAAATATCAGCATATTTCAGACAAACAATTTGTTAGAATTGCCAGTGCCATAATTGGTTTATTGGCTGGTTTAGGTGCAGTGCTTTTAAAAAACTTTACACACTTTATTCAACATTTGCTTGAGAGTGAATTTATTAAAGATATTCACGTAGCTTTTTATTTTATTTTCCCAATTATCGGACTGTTTTTAGTTAGAATGGTTAAAAGATATGGTATTAAGAAAAAAGTAGGTCATGGTATTCCTTCCACATTATTTGCAATTTCCAAGTTAAAAGGAATTATGCCTCGCCACCAAATGTGGTCATCAATATTAACAGCCCCATTAACTGTTGGTTTTGGTGGTTCTGTAGGACTGGAAGGCCCAACAGTAGCTACAGGTGCAGCATTAGGATCTAATTTTGCACGTTTAATGCATGTGAATCAAACTACAAGGACCTTACTTATTGGAGCGGCAGCGGCAGGTGCTATGTCTTCAATTTTTAAAGCGCCCATTGCGGCGATTATCTTTGCTGTAGAAATTTTTAGTTTAGAGTTAACAATGGTCTCTATGATTCCTTTATTATTGGCATCAATTACAGCTGTTTTAACTTCTTATTTCTTTTTTGGAGACGATGTGTTACTTCACTTTAATATTGAAGATAAATTTCAGTTAAACGACGTGCTTTTTTATATTCTATTAGGAGTTTCTTCATCGGCTGTTTCCATTTATTTTAGCAAGGTTTATTTTAAAATTGGCGCTATTTTTAGAGATATTAAAGGAGCGCATAAACGGTTGCTTTTTGGAGGAATATCTTTAGGCGTTATGGTTTTTTTAATTCCACCTTTATTTGGTGAAGGGTACTCAACAATTAATAATGTTTTAAAAGGAAATGTTATATCTATTGTTTCTAACAATATTTTTCATATTGAACCTGATAATTTTTTAATAATTGCAGTTTTTTTAATTGGTTTAGTTCTCTTTAAAGTAATTGCAACAGCTTTAACTTTTGGCGCTGGTGGTGTAGGTGGTGTTTTTGCACCAACACTTTTTACAGGTAGTATTTCTGGGTATGTTTTTGCTTCAATTATTAATTATAGCAACATTTTTAACCACCAATTATCATCTACAAATTTTGCTATGGTAGGTATGGCAGGATTAATGGCAGGAATTCTTCAAGCACCGTTAACGGCAATTTTCTTGATTGCGGAACTTACCGGAGGGTATGAATTGTTTGTACCATTAATGATTGTTTCTTCCATTTCATATTTAATTACTAAACATTATATACCACATAATATTTATGCTTCTGAATTGGCTAAAAAAGGTCAATTATTAACTCATGACAAAGACAAAAATGTGTTAATGTTAATGGATATTGATAAAGTTATTGAAACTAATTTTATTATTCTAAAACCAGAAATGACTTTAGGTGAAATTGTAAACAATGCTGTGGCAAAATCATCTCGAAATCACTTTCCTGTAGTTAGCAGTGAAAATGAGTTTTTAGGTGTTATTACCCTTGATGATATTAGAAGTATTATGTTTAATACAAAATTATACGGCAAACAAAAAGTACTAGATTTAATGCACAGTGTTCCTGATATTATTGATTATGATAAGGATTCTATGGAAGTAATTATGAATAAATTTAAAACAACTGTCGCTTGGAATTTACCCGTAATTAAAAATGGAAAATACTATGGTTTTATTTCAAAATCTAGACTTCTTACAGCTTATAGAAGAAAACTAATTCACGTAAGTGCTTAATTTAAATATTATGAAATCTATTTTAATTTTTTTACTGGTTACAATTCTTGGTATTTTAATCTATGGCTATTATGTAAAAAGTAGTGGAGATCCCAATGGAGAAATAGTTATTGGAATTGGAGTTTTAGCAATTGCATTTATATTTATGCCATTATTTATTTATCATCGTTATAAAAATAAAAACCTTAAAGATTTTACTTTTGATCAATACCGAAAAGATTTAGAGGAACATAACAAGAAAGAAGAAAAAAACTAATTCAAATTTCGTTTTTCAATAAAAAAACGAGTTAATAGTTTACTGCATTCTTTTTCTAAAATTCCACCAACAACAATTGTTTTAGGATGTAACGTAGTTTTTAGCGCTAAAAACCCTCTTTTCTCTTCTGTAGCGCCATAAACAATTTTACCAATTTGGGTCCAATAACTTGCACCTGCACACATTTGACAAGGTTCTAAAGTAACATACAACGTACATTCTTTTAAATATTTTCCACCTAAATAATCCGCAGCAGCTGTAAATGCTTGCATTTCTGCGTGTGCAGTAACATCGTTTAAGGTTTCAGTTAAATTATGAGCACGTGCAATTATTTGATTGTTCATTACAATAACTGCACCAACCGGAATTTCATTTTTATCAAAAGCAAGTTGCGCTTCTTGCAAAGCACGTTTCATAAAATAGGTATCGTCAAAAGGGTTTATCATATTTCAAAAGTAAATTTTTTTATTTAATTTACACTTGAAAACAGATATTTTAGATATTATAAGTCGAGTAAATATGAAATACCAATATTAAAAAAACTGGTGTTTTTTAAATCTGTTTCGGTACCAATTTCAGAAGGAAAATTTAAATTATAACCCAGTTCAAAATCAAAAGAATTGGTGCTATATTGAATTGGAAAATTAATTTGGGTATTTATAAGTCCAAAAACATTGTTTTGTGATATTACAGAACCTTGTAGAGTTGTGTCTGAAAGTACATCAACAACTTGTGTACCTGTAAAAATACTAAGTTGAGGTCTAATTTTTAAGTGATGCTTTTTTGTTTTAAGCAATTTTAAATTTGCATATGTTCTAGACACTATTTGATAAGCAGCATCGCTTCCAAGATAGTATGAGCCTGATAAAACGGAACCAAGAGTTCTGTTTTTATTTTGAATACCAAAACCAACACTAATATTTCCGTTGTATAAACCATCAATATTATTGTCTGAATATAAATATCCTGATAAAGAAGTGTAATACCTCCATATTTTATCTTTTCCAAAACTTTTACCGTAACCAATTGTAGCTGTTGTAACATCCCATTTTGGAATAAATTCACTATAATATATTCCAGAAACGCTTGCATAAAATCCTTTGGAATGCATATAGGTAATCTGTGGTGAAATATTGTATTGATCTATGTCAATATCACGACCCGAAAAATAAGTGTCGCTATTATAATTTAAGGAAAGATATAAAAAATGAAAATTAATAAAAGAAGCCAGTAACTCATCTAAAGATTGCTCTTCTAACAGCAGTTCATCAATATATTTGTCTATATCTGTTTTTTTAGATGGAGGTTCTTGCGAAAATACAGAAATAGAACAAAAAAATAAACATAAATATAATAGAATCGTTTTCATTTTTTAATTATTTAAATGATAAAAGTGGCTGTAATTAACTACATCCACTTTTATTAAATTTATTGTATTTTCTATTACCCGTTACCTTTGCCATTGCCGCTTCCCGAACCACTTCCGGAGCCAGTTCCAGTTCCACTTCCATTTTTATTATTTGTTTTTCTTTGTTCACGAATATTTTTTCGTATTTCGTTGCCACTTTCAGTGCCTTTATGCTCTCTTAATTGCATTCGAATTTGTTGTCGTTGCTCGGTAGTAATGGTATTTCTAAATTGTTCTTTAATTTCTCTAACACGCTCTCTGTTATTTTCCATTAAAGCTTGTTGTGCTTCTGTAAATGTTGCTACTAAGGCTTCGTGTCTTTCTTGTTTTGTTAATTCAACATTCTCTAAAATTGCCAATTGTGCTTCTGTAAATGTAGCTTTTAAGGTTTCTCTATTTTGCTTAATTAAAGCTTGTTGATCTTGAAAGAGTTGTTGTTGTTCTTGTGTTAGGTTTTGTAACCTTAATTGATTTCGTTCTCTGTTTTGCTGTGCGTTTATAGATGAAATTCCAAGTACAATTCCAAGTACAAAAACTGTTATTATTTTTAATGGTTTCATGTTTGAATATTTTTAAGTTATAATTTTGTTGTTTTGAACGTTCTATTGTTTAGACCTCTTTAAAATTGAAAAGTTTTAAACCTTGTAAAAAATTTAATTTAAGTCTGGTTCTTCAAGTAGCATAGCTTCTAACATAAAATAATCTATTTCTTCATCAATTAGTATTTCTTCAATAATATTATTTGCTATGTAATTATTTATTTCAGTATCATCCATAAAAAGAGAAGCCACTGTAATATCTTGTTTATCAGTAAGAAACAAATTATAAACCAAATCTAAATTCTGAAATTTATTTACGGTATCTGAAACTATTGAAGGGTTTTTATCTATACTAGGAAACACATTTGGTTTAAAAACAGTTAGTGCAATTAATAGCGCAATTCCAGCCGCTACAAACCAAATAAACTTGTTCTGATATAATGGAACTACTTTAGTTTTATGTTCACTTGCTATTTTTGCTAAGAGTTCGTTTTTAGACGTTGAAAAATAGTTTTCAGGCACACCTAAACCTAAGTCGTTTTTGTGTGTTATATCCAAATCTATATTGTTTTTTTTAGAATTCATAAGTTATGTATTAGTAATTAATAGTTGGACCTTTTTTTTTGAAAAAAGTTCTACGTTTAACATATTTTCTTTAATATGTTTCACAGTAGCGTAATAGGATGTTTTTAAAGTTCCTTCTTTAATCTCTAAAATAGCTTCCATTTCCTTAAATTTTAAATCATCAAAATATTTCATTTGAAATATATGTCGATGTTTTTCGGGTAATTCAGCTAATATTTGTTGCAATTTAAATTGTACTTCATCTCCTTCAAAAAAAGAATCTGAAGTTAAATTGTTTAAGTAGGTTTTACTTATATCGTCCAAAGATTCGTTTTTTTTCTTTTTTTCATTGTTTAAAAACCGAATCGATTCGTTGTAAGCTATTTTAAACATCCAAGTGTGTAAACTACTTTGTTGTTTAAAATTCGAGAGACTTTTATAAACTCTTAAAAAAGTATTTTGCAGCACATCGTTCGCGTTTTCATGGGTAATTACTAACTTTCTAATATGCCAATACAAACGCTTCTGATAGAGATCTAGCAATTCTTTAAATGCTTTATCTTTCTTTTTTTCGTTTAATAATCTATTAATAAAGTCTGTTTCGCTTTTCAATTTAAATGTTTTTTAAGCCTACTAAAGTTATTACAATTAATTTAATAACTATTTATTAGACCTTTATAAATTAAAATAGTTTGAAAAGTGTTCAATTTTTATTTTGAAACTAAAATAATGAGTACGAATTTATTGAAGTTTTGAAAACATAAATATTTTACAATGCAAATTATTGTAATTTTGTAGGCGATGAATACAAATTTGTTAACAGAAATTAATAATCCACTAGATTTAAGAAAGCTGTCTAAAGAGCAGCTTCCTAAAGTTGCGAAAGAATTACGTGATTTTATTATTGATATTGTTGCAACAAAAGAAGGGCATTTAGGCGCCAGTTTGGGTGTTGTAGAGTTAACAATTGCACTACATTATGTTTTTGATACGCCCAACGATTTGCTAATTTGGGATGTTGGTCACCAAGCATACGGACATAAAATTTTAACTGAAAGAAGACAGGATTTTCATACCAACAGGCAATTAGGAGGTATTTCAGGTTTCCCAAAAAGAAAAGAAAGTATTTATGACGCTTTTGGCACCGGACATTCTTCAACTTCAATTTCGGCGGCATTAGGAATGGCAATTGCTTCAAAGCTAAAAGGTGATTTTAAAAAACAACATATTGCAGTAATTGGAGATGCTTCTATTGCGAGTGGAATGGCTTTTGAAGGTTTGAATCATGCTGGTGTTACCGATGCAAATTTGTTGATTATTTTAAACGACAATGCTATGGGAATTGACCCAAGTGTTGGAGCATTAAAAAATTATTTTACCAATGTAAAAGCTGGTAAAAAAGTTAGGAAAAATAATATTATTGAAGCCTTAAATTTTAATTATTCTGGGCCTATTGATGGTCATAATATTGAAGCTGTTATTACCGAATTAGAACGCTTAAAATCAATAAAAGGGCCAAAATTTTTACACATAATTACTACCAAAGGAAAAGGTTTAGAAAAAGCAGAGCAAGATCAGGTAAAATACCATGCTCCTGGTAAGTTTGATAAAAATACAGGCGAATTAATTGCTAAAAGCAATGAAGTAGTGCCGCCAAAATATCAAGATGTTTTTGGAGAAACCATTGTTGAGTTAGCTACAAAAAATAAATCCATTGTAGGAATTACACCAGCAATGCCAACAGGCTCTTCATTAAAATTAATGATTGATATATTTCCGGAAAGAGCTTTTGATGTTGGTATTGCAGAACAACATGCAGTAACTTTAGCTGCAGGAATGGCAACTCAAGGATTAATTCCATTTTGCACTATTTATTCTACGTTTTTACAACGTGCCTATGATCAAATTATACACGATGTAGCCATTCAAAATTTACCTGTTGTTTTTTGTATTGACAGAGCAGGTCTTGTTGGTGAAGATGGCGCGACACATCACGGAGTTTTTGACATTGCATATTTGCGTTGCATTCCCAATTTAGTTGTTTTTGCTCCGCTAAATGAAGTGGAATTACGCAATATAATGTACACAGCTCAATTAGGAATTAATTTTCCGTTAACAATAAGATACCCGAGAGGAATAGGCACTATAATTGATTGGAAACAACCTTTTTTAGAAATTGAATTTGGCAAAGGAACTTGCATTACAGAAGGTGAAGAAATAGCTGTTTTAACAATTGGAACTATTGGAAATAGGATTATAGAACTTCAAAAAGAATTGCCTAAAAATATGGTTGCACATTATAATATGCGCTTTGTAAAACCTTTAGATGTTGATTTACTTCATACAATATTTGCAAAATTTAAAACCATTATTACTATTGAAGATGGTGCCATTGCTGGTGGTTTTGGAAGTGCAATTTTAGAGTTTGCCGCTGCAAATAATTACAAAAACGCTTCAATAAAAACCCTCGGAATCCCAGATAATTTTATTGAACACGGTAAAACTGAGGCGTTATTTGATAACATTCATTTATCAAAAGAAGCCTTAAAACATTTTTTATTGAAACTTTAATTATAGTACAAAATACCCAATTAAATTAATAATTTTTTTATATCTAAGCAATAGCTTAGAAACAATAATATAATTACAAGAATTTAAATTATGAAAAAACTGAAATTATACAAAACATTAAATTAAAATACGGAAACAATGTTAAAAGAAAAAACAGCAATCATTATATTGATGTTGGCACTAACGATTAGCTGCCAAAACAAAGAAAATAAAAAAGTTGATAGTAAAGATTCTAACACAAAAGAAGAAGTAAATAACATGGAAACAACTAACGATAAAGGTGAACTAGATGCTTTGCTAGATTTAAAAAGAAAAGCATCTGCTGCAAAATCTAGCGATGAAAAAAAACAAATTTACGCAGATGGGATTGCAGATGTAAAAAATTCTGGAATACTTGATAGCGCATTAAATGTGGGAGATAAAGCGCCAAATTTCACATTAAATAATGCTTTAAATAAACAAGTTTCTTTATATGATGAGCTTAAAAACGGACCGGTTATACTTACTTGGTATAGAGGAGGTTGGTGTCCGTATTGCAACATAACATTGCACTATTTACAAGAAAAGTTACCTGAATTTAAAAAAGCTGGCGCAACCTTAATTGCGCTTACTCCAGAAGTTCCAGATAAATCATTAAGTACTTCAGAAAAAAATGATTTAGAGTTTATTGTTTTAAGTGATGTTAATAATGTAGTAGGAAAAGAATACGGTGTTGTTTTTCAACTTACAATGGATGTTGCTTCAATTTACGAAGCTGGTTTTGGCTTATCTGAATACAATGGAAATAAGAATAATGAATTGCCTTTAGCGGCAACCTATGTAATTGATAAAAATGGAATAATTCAATATGCATTTTTAGATTCAGATTACAGAAATAGAGCTGAACCTAGCGCTATAATTAATGCTTTACAAAAACTAAAATAATTAGTTCATTTATAAAGTGAAATATAAGTTTAATGTTAAATAATTTAGGAGTTAAACTTAGAATTAAGTTAATAAAATCGCAACTTTGATTTTATAAAACAATTCGTAATTATTTAAGAAGAATATAAATTAAAATGGAATTAAAAAACAAAAAAGCCATCATTACAGGTGGAAGTCGAGGACTTGGAAAAGCAACCGCTATTGCATTTGCTAAACTAGGAATTGATGTTGCCGTTACTGGTAGAAATGAAGAAAAATTACAAGAAACTGTTTCTGAATTAAAAGGGTTAGGTGTAAATGCTTTTTACGAAATTTTTGATGTTGGTAATTATGAAGAGGTAAAAGTTGGAATTAAAAATATAATTTCAAATTTAGGAACTGTTGATATTTTAGTGAACAATGCCGGAATTGCTGCTTTTGGATCTTTTACTGAAATGAAAGTAAGCGTTTGGGAAAATATTATACAAACCAATGTTTTAGGAATGTATTATGTTACCAAAGAAGTGTTACCTCATTTAATTGATAAAAATGAAGGTGATATTATAAATGTTGCTTCAACTGCTGGTTTAAATGGAAACGCGAATGTTTCAGCTTATTCTGCATCTAAATTCGCAGTTATCGGATTGTCGGAATCATTAATGAAAGAAGTTCGTAAAAATAATATTAGAGTAAATACCTTAACACCAAGTACCATTGCTTCGGATATGGCTTTGGAATTAGGAATTACAGATGGAAATCCTGAAAAAGTTTTGCAACCAGAAGATTTTGCACAGTTAATTGTTGCAGGTTTACAATTACCAAGACGTGCTATGATGGCAAATGCATCTTTGTGGTCTACAAATCCATAAAAAATTATTTATTTAAAAAGTAATATGTAGCCTTACTTTTGTCAACCTTAATTTTGTAATAAAGTTAAGGTTGACTTATTTTATCAGCTATTTTTAGAAAGATTTTTTAAAACTTCAATGGCTTTATTAGCATCATTTTTATCAACAAAAATATGATCATGATAATAACCAGCAATTACATTGCAACTGATATTATTTTTAGCTAATTCGTTTGAAAATAAAGCTGTTAAACCCACGGCATCTAATGAAGAATGAATGGTTAGTGTAATCCAAGAAGCTATATATTCATAGCTTAGTTTTAAAAAGTCTGCTTTATTTCGTTCAATTATAATGGTTGTACCTTCTGCTTCTTTAAACTCGCAAATGGTGTCATTTCGGTTAATTTGTTCTAAATTTTTAACCGTACAGAATACATAATCACCAGAATTTAATTTTGGAGTCATTTCTTTAATTAGTGTATTTAAATTTGTTTCGCCAGCCATAGTAGTTGGTTATGATTCTGAAACTTTTACAACGCGGTCTACAGTATCTAATTTAGACAATGTTAAACGAACAATACTATCGTCAGCTGCCACTAAATCGTGTGGAACATTAGCTTCTAAAGAAACCAAATCGCCTTTTACCAAGTTATAAACTGTGCCTTTTACACCAAAATCGATAGCGCCTTCAAAAATTTCAACAGTTATTGGGAAAGAAGTTTTATGTTCCTTCATTACCTGATTTTTTTTCATGACTATTCTAATTTCTTTGGTAGCTGCGGTTTCAAATAATACAGAAATTGCAGGTTTATTTTCGTTGTAAGTTATATTTTCTAAGAGTGATGATTTTTTCATAATTGTAGTTTTACCAACCAGTAAATTTAGGTGGTTGAATGTTATTTAAATTCAAATAAACAATTAATTGCCCGCGGTGATGTGTAACATGGTCTTGTAGTAAATTTAGAATTTGAAGTTTAGATTTTGGTCCGGCAAAAAAGTCAACTTCTACAGATAAATCTTCATTGGAAATGGTTTTAATAATTTCAGAAACATTATTAAATGAAGCTGTTAAATGCGTTATAATTTCTTCTTTTGTTTTAGACTCAATTTTTTTAGACTTTTCACCATTTTCCATAAAATAAGTTTCACTTAACCACACCATATTTTGGCGAATATGAAGTAATTGTTCTTCAAAGCTCATTTGTCTTTCAGTAGGTTTAAAAATATAATTAGCTTCGGGCATAGCTTCAGCAATTTCCAATAAATAATTTTTTGAATTTTCCCACTTTATCAAGAAAGCAGATTTTACATCATTTTGAGATTGTAATTTGTTAGAAATCATAGTAATTATAATTGTTAGAAGCAGTATTTTTTTCATTTTAAAACAGTTAATAAATATTAGATAAACGCTAAATATAGTCAATACTTTTTTATATTTTAGCGATATACTATTTTAACTCATTTAATTAAGATTATGGCAGAAGACAAAGAAAAAGCAGCAAAATTAAAAGCATTACAACTTACTTTAGATAAATTAGATAAAGCTTATGGAAAAGGAACAGTAATGAAAATGGGAGATG